>JVVZ01000125.1:0-33285 GCA_001062585.1 Neisseria meningitidis | reverse complement strand
TTCTCTTTGAGCTAAGGCGAGGTAACGCCGTCCTGGTTTAAAGTTAATCCACTAAAAACAGCACGGTCTAGCCCCACCCTAATGCCCCATCTGTCTGATAGGCTTCACTTTCTTATCGCAATACTTCAGACCGATACTGGTTTATCCTCTTCTATTTATTTCCAACTCTGTCAGCAATAACCATTAAATCTTATTATTTTTCAATTAATTATATTAAATTTACGATTTCTTATCAATTTTGTATTGATAATTATTTTTATTAGCGTATAATCAAAACCACTCGGAAGCCGTCCGCTCCGAGCCATTAAACGACAGATTATCCCCTCTTCTTTTTGTCTCATTACCTTCGGAGTGCGCATATACGAGAAATACCGTTCCCATTTATATCAGATACTCAAAACCGAAAAACACAAAACCCGCTATCTCAACAGCGGGTTTTGTGTTTGTTTTGTATGGAGAACGACACAGTCCCCCATCAAACTTGAAATCGCAAGAAGCTGCTGACGGAATACCGCTCCCTCCCTGATAACACCCTTCCATCCGTGACTGAAAAGGTCGTCTGAAATGGAAATCTCCAATTTCAGACTACCCCTAGTCAAATATCCAAAAATCAAACCCTGATATAAAACGTCGTCTGACACCTGATGTCCGGTTTTCAGACGACGTTTTTGATGCCGTTTATTTCAAACAGTCTTACTGCTGCGTGGCAGGTTGGCTAACGGTTTCGCGTTTCAAACCGCCGCCGAGTGCTTTATAGAGGTCGGCAAGGTTTTCGAGACGGGTGAGCTGATTGGCAAGCAACGCGGTTTCTGCACCATAGCTGCTGCGTTCTGCGTCAAGCAGGTCGAGGGCGTTGGATACGCCGTGTTTGTAGCGCAAATTGATAAGGCGCAGGGAGTCGTTGTAAGCGCGGCTTTGTTTGTTTAGCGCGGCGTAGCTCTTGTCGAGTTGCTCGCGTGCGACCAAGGCGTTGGATACGTCTTGGAAGGCGGCTTGGACGGCGGCTTCGTAAGCAACGATTTGCGCCTCTTTACGCAGCTTGGCTACGTCGAGATTCGCTTTGTTGGTACCCCAGTTGAAAATCGGCAGGGTAATGGAAGGTGCAAACGACCAGATGCCCGTACCGCTTTTGAAGAGGCCGCTCAACTCGCCGGACGCGGTGCCAACCGATCCGGTCAGGCTGATGGTGGGGAAGAAGGCGGCACGCGCTGCGCCGATGTTGGCATTGGCTTGTTTGAGCGAGTGTTCTGCGGCGCGGATGTCGGGACGGTTCAGCAGGACTTCGGAACTCAAGCCGGCAGGCAGTCGGGTGATTTTGAACTGTTTGCTCAAAGGCAGCGCGGCAGGCAAGTCTTCCGGGAGGGGTTGGTTAATCAGGGTCGCCAAGGCATTGCGGGCTTGTTCACGGTTTTTGACGGCGTTCGCGTAATCGGCTTTGGCGGATTCAATCAGGGCTTCCTGTTGACGCAAATCGACGGCGGAAATCATGCCTGCTTTGTGGCGCATTTGGGAAAGTTTGTAGGTGGCTTCGCGGGTTTTGAGGACGCGCTGCGCCAATGCCATCGATTCTTGGGCGTACAGTTCGTTGAAATGGGCTTTGGCAACGGCGGCAATCAGGGCAAGGTGGGCGGCATCGCGGTTGGCGGCTACGCTGAAATAACCTTGCAATGCGGCTTGGCTATTGCTGCGGACGCGCCCGAAAAGGTCAAGCTCATAAGCTGCCGCACCCAAACCGACACTGTATTCGCTGCGGGTAACGCCGCCGCTCAAACTGCCTGTCCGCGTACCGGTACCGCTGGCGTTTATGCTCGGCAGCAGGTCGTTGCGGGCAATCATGTATTGTTTGCGGTAGATTTCGGCGTTCAGCGCGGCGGTGCGCAGGTCGGTATTGCGTTCCAACGCGATGTCGATAAGGCGGTGCAGGCGCGGGTCGGCAAAGAAGTCCTGCCAGCCCAAGTCGGCGGCGCGGATGCCGTCGTCGAAGGTGTCGTATTTGAAGGTTTCGGCAACTTCGACCTGCGGTTGTTCATATTTCGGGATCATGGTACAGGCGGACAGCGCGACGGCTGCGGCGACGGTACTCAATACCGTTTTGAATGTCATTTTGTTCATAAGGATTCCTTGGGGTCGTCTGAAACTATATTTCGGGTTTTCAGACGACCTTTTTGCTAGTGCTTGTTGTCCGTATTTTGATCTTCGTGGGAAATCATGCCTGCTTCAGCAGCGTGTTTCACGGCCATTTCATGTTCGTGCGCGCTTTCCTTAAAGAATTTACGCACAACCACATAGAACAAAGGCACAAGGAACACGGACAAAATCGTACCGATCAACATACCCCAGAACACAGTCGTACCGATGGCACGCCGGCTGGCAGAGCTGGCACCGCTGGCAACATACAGCGGAACCACGCCCAAAATGAAGGCAAACGAAGTCATGATAATCGGACGGAAACGCAGGCGTGCGGCTTCCAGCGCGGCTTCCAGTGCGCTCTTACCCTGAGCTTGCAGGTCTTTGGCAAACTCGATAATCAAAATCGCGTTTTTCGCACTCAAGCCCATCACGGTTACAAAGCCGACTTGGAAGTAAATATCGTTACTAAACGATGGAACGCTGTCCAACAACGCTTCAAAAATATTGCGTCCGGTAACACCCAATGCCGCACCTACCAAGCCCAACGGAATCACGAGGATAACCGCCAGCGGGATAGACCAGCTTTCATAAAGTGCGGCAAGCACCAAGAACACGGCAGCAATCGCCAAGCCGTACAAAATCAAGGTTTGCGAACCGCCTTTGGCTTCTTCGCGCGACTGTCCGCCCCATTCAAGGCTGTAACCGCCTTCCATTTCGTCCACCATTTTCTGAACCGCAGCCATTGCCTGACCGGATGAAACACCGGTAGCCGGAGAGCCGGAAAGTTCCATAGCGGGATAGCCGTTAAACCGTACGCTTTGTTCCGTACCGTTTTCCCAAGAAACAGTAGCAATGGTAGAAAGCGGGACAGCGACACCTGAGCTGTTGGGCACAGTCAAGTTCAGGATGTCGGACGGCTGCATACGAGCAGAAGCATCAGCCTGCACCATCACGCGTTGCAGACGACCCTGGTTCGGGAAGTCGTTGACATAAGACGAACCCAAAGAGGAAGCCAGGGTCGTGCGGATGTCTGAGAACGAAATGCCTTGTGCGGCAGCGGCAGCGCGGTCTATGTCGATTTTCAATTGCGGCGCATCTTCCAGACCGCTGGCACGGACGGTGCTCGGGTTAAACAAGCCGCTTTCGCGCATTTTGCCGATCAATTCGTTGCGTTTCGCCAGCAATGCGGCATGACCGGTATTGTTGCGGTCTTGCAGGTTGATGGTCAGCCCTGAGCCGTTACCCAATTCCATAATCGGAGGAGGCGTAAGGGCAAAACCGACCCCGTCTTTGAGTGTACTCATCATCATGCCGCTCAACTTATTGGCGACAGAAGTTGCATCGCTGCCCGGCGTTTTACGCTCTTCCCAGTCTTTAAGCATGGCAAAACCCATTGCCATATTCTGACCGCTGCCTGAGAAACTGAAGCCGGAAACGGTAATGATGTCTTTAATTTCAGGAATGCTTTTCGCCAACTGGGTAACTTGCGCCATCGTCGCATCGGTACGCTCTTTGGTCGCACCCGCAGGCAGTTGTACGCTGACAATGATGAAGCCTTGGTCTTCAGTCGGCAAGAAGGAGGTCGGCAAGCGCATAAACAGGAATACGCCTGCGGCTGCCAGACCGACATAGACAATCATCATACTGAACGTCTTACGCAGCACTTTGACAACCCAGCCCTCGTAGCCATTCGTCCAATTGTCGAATTTTTTATTAAACCAACCGAAAAGCCCCTTCTTCTCTTGATGGTGCCCTTTCGGAATCGGCTTGAGCATGGTGGCGCACAATGCCGGCGTCAGCGTCAGTGCAAGGAATGCGGAGAATGCAATCGATGCCGCCATGGTTAAAGCGAACTGTTTGTAAATATTGCCGGTCGCGCCGCTGAACATCGCCAAAGGCACAAATACGGAAATCAGGACGGCGGTAATACCGACCACCGCGCCGGAAATCTGACCCATCGCTTTTTTGGTCGCGGCTTTAGGCGGCAAACCTTCCGTCGCCATAATACGCTCGACGTTTTCAACGACCACAATCGCATCGTCGACCACGATACCGATGACCAATACCATCGCAAACATGGTCAGTACGTTAATCGACATGCCCATATATGAGATGAAGGCAAAACCGCCCAACAGCGAAATCGGCACGACAATGGTCGGAATCAGCGTATAGCGGATGTTTTGCAGGAAGAGGAACATCACCACAAACACCAGTAAAACGGCCTCTCCAAGCGTACTCAACACTTTCTCAATCGAAATCTTAACGAATTTTGAAGTGTCGTAAGGCGTTTTCCAGCTCATGCCCTGCGGGAAGTATTTTTGCAGGGTCGCCATTTTTTCCTTCACTGCGGTGGCGGTTGCCATAGCATTACCGCTGTTGGACAACATCACCGCCATACCGGTGGTGTTCACACCGTTCAGACGGGTGGAAGAGGAATAGTCTTCCATACCCAAGCTGACTTTTGCCACATCTTTCAGATAGACATTCGAGCCGTCGGTATTGGATACCAAAATGATGTTGCCGAACTCTTCAGCCGTTTTTAATTGTCCTTCCGCAGTAACGGTCGCCGAAATGGTCTGACCTTCAACGGCCGGTAAAGAGCCGATGGAGCCTGCCGAGATTTGGATGTTTTGTGTTGCAAGCGCATTGGTCACCGTAGCAAAAGACAGGTTGTAGTTTTGCAGTTTTTTCGGATCAACCCAAATACGCATGGCGCGCTGCGCACCAAACAATTGCACCTGCCCTACCCCGTCGATACGCTGCAGTTCAGGAATGATGTTGCGCTGTGCGTAGTCGTTCATTTCCTCGGTGGACTGTACGTCTGACGAAAGCATCACAATCATCAGGAAGTTGGATCGCGCTTTGGATACGGTAACGCCGTACTGTTGCACGGTAGCCGGCAGGGTATTCAATACTTCGGAGAGTTTGTTCTGTACCTCTACCTGCGCCAAATCTTCGTCGGTTTCAGGCGTAAACGTCAAACTTACGCTGCCACTGCCGCTGGAGTCGGCGGAAGTGCTCATGTAGTCCAAACCTTCCACACCGTTCATATTGCGTTCGATAACGGCAAGCACGCTGTCTTCCATTACTTGGGCAGAAGCGCCTGGATAAGTAGCGCGCAAAGTAATGGTCGGTGCGGCAACGGACGGATACTGGGAAACCGGCAAACTCCTAATGCCGATAACACCCAATGCGATAATAAAAATCGCAATGACCCATGCAAAGATGGGGCGGTCGATAAAAAACTTAGCCATTGATGCCTTCCTTATTTAGCTGCGGATGCCGGTTTGGCTTCAGAGGTCGTCTGAACGTCTTTTTTCGCTTCGGAAGCAGCTTTGGGTGCGGCTCCGGCAGCAGATGCGGCAGCCTTTTCGGGAGGTGTCCATTCTTTAGGCGTAACCTTTTTCCCGCCACTCATGGATGCAATGGCGATGCCGTCAACAATGACTTTGTCGCCGTCTTTCAGACCCGCAGTGATCACCCAGTTGGTTCCCTGCTGCTGGGCAACCGTTACCTCGCGCGGCTCCATTTCGCCTTTGGCGTTCACAATCATCACGGTATCTTTCGTACCGCGCGTTACTGCCTGCTGCGGTACGACAAAAGCGTTGTCGGCAGCCACTTGTTCCATCAGGACGCGCACATAAAGACCTGACATCAAAATGTTTTTGTCGTTCGGCACTGACGCGCGCAGCGTGATTTGTCCGGTCGTTTCGTTCACAGACGGATCGGAGAACAGCAAACGGCCTTTGTGCGGATAAACTTCGCCGTTGTCGAACTTGATGCCCACTTCAATCGCGCCGTCCACGCTCGACAATTTGCCCTCGGCAACCTGTTGGCGCAGCTTCATCACTTCGGTCGCAGATTGAGTGATGTTCACATACATAGGATTGGTTTGACGGATGGTCGCCAGTACGGTCGTATCACCTGCGTTCAGCAGCGTACCTTCGGATACTTTGGACTGACCGATGAAACCTGAAATCGGTGCGGTAATGCGCGCCCTGTTCAGATTGATACCGGCAGATTTAATTGCTGCCTGAGCCGCTTTGACGCTTGCTTCGGCAGAACGTTTCGCCGTTACCGCCGCATCGTAGTCCTGCTTACTGATGGCATCGGCGGCAACCAGCGGCTTGTAACGCGCCAAGTCGGCATTGGCTTTGGCAAGGGTCGCCTGCGCGCCTGCCAATTGGGCGCGCGAGCTTTCCAGATCAGCTTGATAGGTGGAACTGTCGATTTGATAAAGCGGCTGTCCGGCGCGGACATAGCTGCCTTCTTGGAACAGGCGTTTTTGGATGATGCCGCCTACTTGGGCGCGGACATCCGCCGTACGCAGCGACTCCAAACGGCCCGGCAGCTCGGTCGTCAGCGCGACGGTTTCAGGATGGACGGTAACGACACCGACCACAGGGGGCGGAGCTTCTTTTTGCGCAGCTGCCTGCTGCCCTTTTCCATCTTTTGCACCTTGCGTCGCATCGGAGCCTTTGTTACACGCTGAAAGAGCCAACGCAGTAGCGGCGGCGATTGCCGCCATGCGCATCACCTTAGAAGCATAAGAAGCCATTACTTTTCCTATCTGTATAATTGTTATGAGGTTTTACCATATACTTTGTCATCAGAGCCGATTTTTGGTTCCGAAACAACAATAACCTGCCTCAATATCCGGAGCAGGTCGTCTGAAAATTTATTTTATACTTGAGAGTCAATCTCAATTACGGGTGCCATTATACATACATGCTTGCATGGATACAAAGTATTTTTTATAATTCCCAATATTCCACCCAATTGAAATAGGCATCATGCGGAAAACCAAAACCGAAGCCCTTAAAACCAAAGAACATCTCATGCTCGCCGCGCTGGAAACCTTCTACCAAAAAGGCATCGCGCGCACTTCGCTCAACGAAATCGCCCAAGCCGCCGGCGTGACGCGCGGCGCGTTGTACTGGCATTTCAAAAATAAAGAAGACTTGTTCGACGCCCTCTTCCAGCGCATTTGCGACGACATCGAAAACTGTATGCATCAGGACGCGGCCGATAGCGATGAACAAGAGTGGTCGCTTTTCCGCCGCACCTTGATGCACTTTTTCACGCGCCTGCAAACCAACGACATCCAGTATAAATTCCACAGCATCCTGTTTTTAAAATGCGAACACACCGAGCAGAACGCCGCCGTCATCGACATTGCGGATAAACATCAATCGATTTGGCGCGAGAAAATTACCGAAGTCCTGACCAAATCCATTGCCCAACATGCCTTATCCGAAGATTTGGATACCGACATGGCGGTCATCTTCATCAAATCGATGCTGGACGGTCTGATTTGGCGTTGGCTCTCGTCCGACAAAAGTTTCGACCTTGCCCAAACCGCACCGCGCATGATTGACATCCTCTTGGACAATCTGAAAAACCACCCGCAACTGCGTAAGCAAAAATAACGGACCGCATCCCCAAAGGTCGTCTGAAAACAAGCATCACACGTTTTCAGACGACCTATTCTCTGCCTCAGCAGGCGTTATATATTATGAATCAACCCGTTAGACAAACAGCGCCCGAACAATCCCTGCTTAACAAAACGTCGTCTGAAAACCCTTTTTCAAGTTTTCAGACGACGTTTTCTTATTTTCCTATCAACGCGTTACCGGTTTATATTTAATCCGTTTCGGTTTCGCGCCCTCTTCGCCCAGACGGCGTTTCTTATCAGCTTCATATTCCTGATAGTTGCCGTCGAAGAACACCCATTTCGAATCGCCTTCGCACGCCAGAATATGCGTAGCGATGCGGTCGAGGAACCAGCGGTCGTGCGAAATCACCATCACGCTGCCGGCAAATTCCAGCAATGCGTCTTCCAGCGCGCGCAGGGTTTCCACGTCGAGGTCGTTGGACGGTTCGTCCAGCAGCAAGACGTTGCCGCCGCTCAACAAGGTTTTTGCCAAGTGCAAACGCCCGCGTTCGCCGCCGGAAAGCTGCCCCGCGATTTTGCTTTGGTCGCTGCCTTTGAAATTGAAGCGTCCCAAATATTGGCGGGCGGGAATTTCAAACTGTCCGACCTGCAAAATGTCGCGGCCTTCGGCGATGTTGTCGAACACGGTTTTGTCGTTTTGCAAACCTTCGCGGCTTTGGTCAATCAGGCTCATTTTCACGGTTTGGCCGATTTTCACTTCGCCCGCATCGGGCTGCTCCTTGCCCGCAATCATTTTGAACAGCGTCGATTTACCCGCGCCGTTCGGGCCGATGATGCCGACAATCGCGCCCGCAGGCACTTTGAAGCTCAAATCGTCAATCAGCACTTTATCGCCGAACGATTTGGAAACATTCACAAATTCAATCACTTCGTTACCCAAACGCTCGGCGACGGGAATGAAGATTTCCTGCGTTTCATTGCGTTTTTGGTATTCGTAGTTGCTCATTTCCTCAAAACGCGCCAAACGCGCTTTGGACTTGGCTTGGCGGCCTTTGGCATTTTGGCGCACCCATTCCAATTCCTGCTTCATCGCTTTCACACGCGCGGCTTCGGATTTCGCCTCGTTTTCCAAGCGTTTTTCTTTCTGCTCCAGCCAAGACGAGTAATTGCCTTTCCACGGGATACCGTGTCCGCGGTCGAGTTCCAAAATCCATTCGGCAGCGTTGTCGAGGAAATAGCGGTCGTGCGTTACCGCAACCACCGTACCGGGGAAGCGCACGAGGAATTGCTCCAGCCATTCCACCGATTCCGCGTCCAAGTGGTTGGTCGGCTCGTCCAGCAGCAGCATATCGGGTTTGCTCAACAAGAGTTTGCACAAAGCGACGCGGCGTTTTTCACCGCCGGACAAATTGCCGATTTTGGCATCCCATTCCGGCAGGCGCAGCGCATCGGCGGCGATTTCCAATTCGTGTTCCGCACCGCCGCCCGTGGACGAACCTGCCGCAATAATCGCTTCCAAGCGGCCCTGCTCTTCCGCCAGCGCGTCAAAATCCGCATCGGGATTGGCATACTCGGCATACACTTCTTCCAAACGTTTCTGCGCGGCAGCCACTTCGCCCAAACCGCTTTCCACTTCCTCACGCACGGTTTTTTCAGGATCAAGCTCCGGCTCTTGCGGCAGGTAGCCGATTTTGATGCCGCCCATCGGCACGGCTTCGCCCTCAAATTCCTTATCCACACCCGCCATAATCCGAAGAACAGTGGACTTACCCGCGCCGTTCAAACCGAGCAAACCGATTTTCGCGCCGGGAAAAAAGGAAAGGGAAATATCTTTAATGATGGTTTTCTGCGGCGGCACAACCTTGCTCACGCGCAGCATAGAATAGACGTATTGTTGGGACATGGTTTTCTCAATTCGGTCAAACAAATTTCAGACGACCCATTTTAACCGATTGCACCGATTGTTGCTTGCACGGATGATATTTAGAGGGGAAACAGATAGAGTGGATTGATTTGTTTGGATTTGGAAGAAGGTCGTCTGAAATAGTGGTTTCAGACGACCTTTCTTCATTTTTCACAGGAATATCCCCCCGCGCAGCCCTACCCCTTCAGCCTGCCGCCTGCTTTTTCCACTCGACACGCTCTGCCAAATCGGTATTGAAATGCGCGCCGATGTTCTGCCGCCTGGCGTATGCGGCTTGGGCGACGGCGAGGCTGCATTCGAGCAGGTTGCGGTTTTCGTATTCGGACGCGGTGTGCGGCTCGGCTTGGTTTTGCTTCCAAAGCCGCAGTTGGGCGATGGCGCGGCGTAGGCCGGTATCGTTGCGGAGGATGCCCAGATGGTGTTGGTTGAACGCTTGCAGGGTGGGGCGGCTGAATGTGTTTTGAAGGTCGTCTGAAAAGATGTCTGTTTCGGTGGAGGGGTTTTCAGACGACCTTTTGGACGGTGCGGTTTGGAATGCTTGTCCGTCCGCGATGGTTTGGGCGGCAAGCCTGGCGGTCACGACGCATTCGAGCAGGGAGTTGCTGGCGAGGCGGTTGGCTCCGTGCAGCCCGGTGCAGGCGGTTTCACCTAAGGCGTAGAGCTGCGGCAGGGAGGTTCTGCCGCTGGGATCGGTTTGGATGCCGCCGCAGGTGTAGTGTTGCACGGGGCGGACGGGGATGGCTTGGCGCGTGATGTCCAAGCCGCATTGGGATAAACAGTGTCGGTGGATAGACGGGAAATGCTGACGGACGAACGCCGCGGGTTGATGGCTGATGTCGAGCGAGACGAAGTCTTGCGTTTGTTTGGCGATTTCGGCGGCGATGGCGCGGGCAACGATGTCGCGCGGTGCGAGTTCGGCGCGGCGGTCGTAATGCGGCATAAACCGTTCGCCCGTTTGGTTGGTCAGGATACCGCCTTCGCCGCGCACGGCTTCGGAAATCAGGAAGGTGCGGCCGTTTTCAGACGGCCTTGCCAAGCCTGTAGGGTGGAATTGGATAAATTCGAGGTTTTCCACTGAGCAGCCTGCGCGTATCGCCATGGCGATGGCGTCGCCCGTGCATTCGGGCGGCGTGGTGGTGGCGGCGTAAATCTGTCCCAAGCCGCCGCCTGCGAGTACGGTATGGCGGGCGCGGATGCGGTGGGTTTCTTGCGTTCGGCGGTCGAGGACGGTCAGTCCGCAAGCTACGCCTGATTCGATTTGGATGTCCAACGCCATCTGCCGCTCGCAAACGCGGATGTTCGGGCGGCGGCGTATTTGGGCAATCAGGCTCTGCATGACGGCTTCGCCCGTGTAGTCGGCGACGTGGGCGATTCGGCGGCAGGTATGCCCGCCTTCGCGCGTCAGGTGCAGGTCGTTATTATTTTGGTCGAACGCCACGCCCTGCGCTAGCAGCCATTCGATTGCCGGTTTGCCCTGAGACAGGATGGTGCGGACGGCGGCTTCGTCGCACAAACCCGCACCCGCTTCCAAAGTATCGGCAACGTGTTTTTCGATGTCGTCCTCTCCCGACCACGCCGCCGCAATCCCGCCTTGCGCATGACGGCTGGCGGTGTCGTCCAGCCGGTTTTTGCACAAAATGACGATGCGGAACGATTCAGGCAACGACAGGGCGAGCGTCAGTGCCGTCAGCCCGTTTCCGGCAATCAATACGTCGCAATCGGTTTGCATGGTGTTGTCCTTGTTTGAGAGGTCGTCTGAAACGGCAATATTGACGGCAAATCAGGCGGGCCCCATGCCGTTGAACACATCCCCGCGCTTGAGTCCTGCCGCGAAGTCAAGCATACGCTGCAAAGGCAGTTTGGCGGCTTCGCCCAGCTTCCTGTCCAACAGGATTTCGTTACGTCCGCTTGTCAGGGCATATTTGATGCCGCCCAGCGAATTCATCGCCATCCATGGGCAGAACGCGCAGCTTTTGCAGCTTCCGCCGTTGCCCGCCGTCGGTGCGGCGATGAATTCTTTGTCGGGCGCCTGCTTTTGCATTTCGTGCAGGATGCCCAAATCGGTCGCCACGATGAATTTTTTTTCAGGACGCGATACGGCGGCTTTGAGCAGTTTGCTGGTCGAGCCGACCACATCGCCCAATTCAATAACGCTTTGCGGCGATTCGGGATGAACCAGCACCACCGCGTCGGGGTGTTCCGCCTTCAACGCAGCCAGCTCCTGCCCTTTAAATTCGTTATGGACGATGCACGAACCCTGCCACAGCAGCATATCCGCGCCCGTTTCGCGACGGATGTAGTCGCCGAGGTGGCGGTCGGGTCCCCAAATCAGCTTCTCGCCGCGAGATTTCAGATACGACACGATTTCCAACGCCACCGAAGACGTTACCACCCAGTCGGCACGCGCTTTCACGGCTGCGGAAGTGTTGGCGTACACCACCACCGTGCGGTCGGGGTGTTGGTCGCAAAACGCCGAAAACGCCTCTTCCGGGCAACCCAAATCCAAAGAACATTCTGCTTCCAAATCAGGCATCAGCACCGTTTTTTCAGGGCAGAGGATTTTCGCGCTCTCGCCCATGAAGCGCACACCCGCCACCACCAGCGTACCGGCCTCGTGTTCCGCGCCGAAGCGTGCCATCTCCAGCGAATCACCCACGCATCCGCCTGTTTCCAAGGCCAAATCCTGAATCAGCGGATCGACGTAATAATGCGCCACCAAGACCGCGTTTTTCTCCTTCAGCAAAGCCTTGATTTCGTCTTTCAGACGACCTGCCGTCTCGCGGTCGGGCGTGTCGGCAACCTTCGCCCACGCCTGACGGATTTGGCAGGCGGAAGTCGGCGTTTGGATGAGGGGCATATCGTAATCGAACGAGCGGCGGGCGGCGGTTTGCATGATGTTTCCTTGTAACTGGTTTTGAGGCGGCATGAAGGTTTGCCGTCTGTTTTTCAAACTGTTTTTATATTATGCTCAACTTGAGTATAATATGCAAGGTCGTCTGAAAACAGGTTTGAGATACCGCAAAACCGACCCGCTTCGTTCCGACAAACCGCTTTGGTTTACAATAAAGCCTTTCCCACCCGCAGAAAGCCGAACATGGACGCCTACCCCGAAGCCGAAGCCCCGCCGCAAAGCATCGTCGAGCTGGTTCCCGTATTGATTGCCGTTACCGACGGCGGCCTGCGGGTGTTGACCGTCGCCCAAGGCGCGCTCCTGCCCAACGGCCCGCTCTCCCCCCTGCGCAATTCATTGCAGGCGGGCGTGAAGCTGTGGGTCGCCAAGCAGACTTCGCAGCCTATGGGCTATGTGGAACAGCTTTACACCTTTGTCGATACCCACCGCCGCAACGAACACGGCATGCCCGTCTTGTACGTCAGCTATTTGGGGCTGGTACGCGAGGCCGCCGACAGCATCCTGCATCCCGACGCGAAATGGCAGGACTGCTACGGCTATTTTCCGTGGGAAGATTTGCGTACCGACGGCGGGCAGCGCGACGCCGTCGTCAGTCGCCTGCGCATTTGGGCAAACTCGGCAGACACGGAGGAAGTGCGCCAAAAGCGGCTCAAGCGCATTCATTTGTGCTGGGGGGTCGAGCCGGAAAACTGGTCGGAAGAATACGTTTTGCAACGCTATGAAATGCTGTATGAAAGCGGTCTGATAGCGGAAGCCGCCGAGCCGCAGGCAAACTTCGACTTCGCGCTCACGGGGCAGCCCATGCGTCACGACCACCGCCGCGTACTGGCGACCGCCCTGTCCCGCCTGCGCGCCAAAATCAAATACCGCCCCGTGATTTTCGAACTGATGCCGCCCGAATTCACGCTGCTGCAACTGCAAAACAGCGTCGAAGCCATCAGCGGCAGATTGCTGCACAAACAAAACTTCCGCCGCCAGATTCAGCAGCAAAACCTCATTGAGCCGTCGGATACCGGCGTATCGGGCAGCAAAGGCCGCCCCGCGCAGCTTTACCGCTTCCGCGACGACGTCCTACCCGACAGGCTGATTTCGGACATCGGACTGCCGCTGGGCAGCCGTTAGCCCGTTTTCAGACGACCTCAAACGAAGTTTTGCCCTCGCCGCAACACCAATATTTTTCAACAAAGGAAACCCCATGTCGTCTGAAAACACCCTCTTCCCCCTGCCCGATACCCTGTTGCGCCCTATGGTCGAACAAGCCTTGAGCGAAGACTTGGGCAGGCGCGGCGACATTACGTCCGCCGCCGTTATCACCCCCGACAAAACCGCCAAACTCTTCCTCGTCAGCCGCGAAAACGGCGTCATCGCCGGCATGGACTTGGCGCGCCTCGCCTTTCAGACGATGGATCCGTCCGTCCGCTTCCAAGCCGAAATTCACGACGGGCAAGCCGTCCGCGCAGGTCAGACACTGGCCGCCGTCGAAGGCAACGCCCGCGCCCTGCTCGCCGCCGAACGCACCGCGCTCAACTACCTTACGCACTTAAGCGGCATCGCCACCGCCACCGCGCGTGCCGTTGCCGAAGTCGCCGAATACGGCACAGACATCGTGTGCAGCCGCAAAACCATCCCCTTGCTGCGCGTCCTGCAAAAATACGCCGTCAGGGCGGGCGGCGGCGTGAACCACCGCATGGGTTTGGACGACGCCGTACTCATCAAAGACAACCACCTCGCCTATTGCGGCAGCATCGCCCAAGCCGTGCGGCAGGCGAAGCAGGCAGTCGGACCGTTGACCTGCGTGGAAATCGAAGTGGACACGCTGGCACAACTGGACGAAGCCATCGCGGCTGGCGTGGAACGGATTTTGCTGGACAACATGGACGACGAAACTTTGAAAGAAGCGGCAAACCGCTGCCACACGCAAACCGCCCACCCCCACACCGTCTATTGCGAAGCATCGGGCGGCATCGGCTTCGACCGCCTGAAGCGCGTGGCGCAAACCGGTGTGGACGGCATCGCCCTCGGCTATCTGACCCACAGCAGCCGCTCGTTGGACATAGGTTTGGATTTCGTGGCGTAAATTTTGCCGAAGACAGCGGCGCAGAAAGAAATCCATTCAAAAACGCCCGTTTCGTCATTCCCGCACAGGCGGGGTAAAGATGACGAAACGGGCGTTTTCTGGAGTGGATCAAAATTGCAATGATACAGCGTTGCCAACGTCCTTATGTACTTTAGCGAAATTACTTTATTTTCGACACGCAACTTACCGCTTGTCGTCATTCCCGCGCAGGCGGGAATCCATTTTTGAAATTCAGAAACCTTTTTTTAAACCAAGATTTCTCAAGTTTTACAATGGATTCCCGCCTGCGCGGGAATGACGGAAGAACGTATCGAAACTGGGAAGATAGGCGATATATGTGATACGGCAAACAAGGTTACAGTTGCGCAAAGGTCGTCTGAAAACCCGTCACATGGTTTTCAGACGACCTCAAAATCGGATACCTGCTTATTCGCTTTCAACCTTCTCTATCTTGCGGCAGGCAATTAAAGATTCGCCGTCGGTGATGCTCATGGAAGTTTGGTTGATATCGAGAATTTGGTAATCGGTGGATTTAAAACTTTTCTTGGCGGCCATTTGTTCACTGAATTTCATATAAGAACGGTCCGCTTCGCGGCCTTTGGCGGTTTTTAAGTCTTTGACGTCAAACAAACGTTCCGAGCCTGCGCTTTCAAAAGTCATGACGATATGCCTGTCGTCTTTAATGCGCCAGAAGCCGTTATACCATTCCCGATAACGTAAGGGAACTGCGTCGTTCAGGTTTTCTTCTTTCCACTCAATCTCGATATACCCTGCCCATAAATGCGCCGGCAGTTTGTCCTTTTGCTGAAACTCAATAAATTTAGGCGCAAACGAATGGATATCGCGTTGCGCTTTCAATTCGCAGTCCCATGCCCCGAAAAGTTGTTCTTCCTGCTTTTGCAGGGACACTTCGGATTTCGCGGCAGGCGGCGTATTCGTTCCGCAGGCAGTCAGAAGCAATAAAGACAAGAATAAGGGTTTTATTGGTTTCATTTCCATTCCTTTGTTTTGTATATAAGTCAACCTACCATCGCTCCTGATTCAAACCACCCGACAGGTCGTCTGAAACCCCTTCACCTGATTTTCAGACGACCTCAATCCATATCGCTTTCGGGCAGCTCCGCCGAACCCATGCGGCGCAGGATGATGTTGGTTTTGTTGCGCAGGCGTTTGCTTTTGGGGTTGTCGGCGTAAAACAGCGGCGCGGGGACGCGGGCGGCGAGTTTGGCGGCCTGCTGTTTGGTCAGGTTGGCGGCGGGTCTTTTATAGAAATACTGGGACGCGGCTTCTGCACCGAATACGCCGTAGTGCCATTCGATGGCGTTCAGATACAGCTCGAAAATGCGGTCTTTGTCGGTAACGGCTTCCATCATCGCGGTAATCGCGGCTTCTTCGCCTTTGCGGATATAGCTGCGGCTTTCGTTCAGAAACAGGTTTTTGGCAAGCTGTTGGCTGATGGTCGAGCCGCCCGCTTTGACTTCGCCGCTTTGTTTGTTGCGCTTGATGGCGTATTGGATGCCGCCCCAGTCGAAACCGCCGTGTTCGGCGAATTTGGCGTCTTCGGAGGCAATCAGGGCTTTTTTCAGGTTGACCGAAATGCGGTCGTAAGGTACCCAGCGGTAATCGAGCGCGACATCTTTGCCTTCGCTTTGAAACTGCCGCATCCGCATCGCCATGAAGGCGGTTTTATTCGGCGCGACGGCGCGGTAAGTGATGATGTTGCCGTACACATAAGCGTTGAAAAAGATAAATGCGCCCAAAGGCAGGGCAATCAGCCATTTGATGATGCGGAACATTTTATAACTCTCTCATATATTGGACGACGGGCAGGACATCGGGCGCGAAGCCGCGCCAAAGCCGGTAGGAAGCTGCCGCCTGCCCGACCAGCATGCCCAATCCGTCGGCGGTTTGTTTTGCACCTGATTGGCGGGCGAACGCTAAAAACGGCTGCGCCGCTTCGCCGTAAACCATATCGTAAGCCAAGGTGCAATGTTCAAAGACTTTGGGCGATACGGCGGGAAGCTGTCCGCTTAAGCCGCCGGATGTGCCGTTGATGATGATGTCGAAGCCGCCTTCCAGTTCATCCAAAGGTATGGCTTCAATACCGAAATGCGCCGCCATTTCCGCCGCTTTGGTGTGGGTCCGGTTGGCGATAACGATGCGCGCGGGGCGGTATTCTTTCAATACGGGAATCACGCCGCGCACCGCGCCGCCCGCGCCGAGCAGCAAGACGGTTTTACCTGACAGTTCCACGCCCAGCCTCTTTGAAATATCGTCCGTCAGTCCGATTCCGTCGGTATTGTCGCCGCGTATTTTACCGTTTTCCAGCAAAATCAGCGTATTGACCGCACCTGCCGCCAACGCGCGTTCGGAATGTTCGTCCGACAAGGCAAACGCTTCCTGCTTGAACGGTACGGTAACATTCGCCCCGCGCCCGCCGTCGGCAAAAAACGCTTCGACCGCCTGCGCGAAACCGCCGGTGTCGGCGCAAATGCGCTCATATTCGATTTCGACGCCTTCCTGCAAGGCAAACTGCCGATGGATTTGCGGCGATTTGCTGTGCGCGACGGGGTTGCCGAAAACGGCATAACGGGGAACAGTGTTCATAAAAATCCTATCCGGCAGGACAAATGCAAAGACCGTCCATTATAACCGCCTTTGCCGCCTGATACCGCTGTTTTCCAATAATTTGGAATATGTATCAGATTGTTGACAATCAGGTCGTCTGAAACTATATTCCGCAAGTCAGAAATTTAACGGATTTGCGGTTTCAGACGACCTTCGGCGTGATAAAATGCAGCAGATTTTCCGCGAGATTCCGTATCCGTTACTTCCCATTTAGGAGCCGAAAATGTCTATCAAAGACGCAGTAAAACTGATTGAAGAAAGCGAAGCCCGCTTCGTAGATTTGCGCTTTACCGATACCAAAGGCAAGCAGCACCACTTCACCATCCCCGCCCGCATCGTCCTCGACGACCCTGAAGAGTGGTTTGAAAACGGTCAAGCGTTTGACGGCTCGTCCATCGGCGGCTGGAAAGGCATTCAGGCATCCGATATGCAGTTGCGCCCCGACCCCGCGACTGCCTTCATCGACCCCTTCTACGACGACACCACCGTCGTCCTCACCTGCGACGTCATCGACCCCGCCGACGGTCAAGGTTACGACCGCGACCCGCGCTCCATCGCCCGCCGCGCCGAAGCCTACCTCAAATCCACCGGCATCGGCGACACGGCATACTTCGGCCCCGAACCCGAATTCTTCGTCTTCGACGGCGTAGAGTTTGAAACCGATATGCACAAAACCCGTTACGAAATCACGTCCGAAAGCGGCGCATGGGCAAGCGGCCTGCACATGGACGGTCAAAACACCGGCCACCGCCCTACCGTCAAAGGCGGCTACGCCCCCGTCGCCCCGATTGACGCCGGACAAGACCTGCGTTCCGCCATGGTGAACATTTTGGAAGAACTCGGCATTGAAGTCGAAGTCCACCACGCCGAAGTCGGCACCGGCAGCCAAATGGAAATCGGCACGCGCTTCGCCACCTTAGTCAAACGCGCCGACCAAACCCAAGACATGAAATACGTTATCCAAAACGTCGCCCACAACTTCGGCAAAACCGCCACCTTCATGCCCAAACCTATCATGGGCGACAACGGCAGCGGCATGCACGTCCACCAATCCATCTGGAAAGACGGTCAAAACCTGTTCGCAGGCGACGGTTACGCCGGCTTGAGCGACACCGCACTCTACTACATCGGCGGCATCATCAAACACGCCAAAGCCCTGAACGCGATTACCAATCCGTCCACCAACTCCTACAAACGCCTCGTGCCGCACTTCGAAGCGCCGACCAAGCTCGCCTACTCTGCCAAAAACCGTTCCGCGTCCATCCGCATCCCGTCCGTGAACAGCAGCAAGGCACGCCGCATCGAAGCGCGTTTCCCCGACCCGACCGCCAACCCATACTTGGCGTTCGCCGCCCTGCTGATGGCGGGTTTGGACGGCATTCAAAACAAAATCCACCCGGGCGACCCAGCCGATAAAAACCTCTACGACCTGCCGCCGGAAGAAGACGCACTCGTCCCAACCGTCTGCGCCTCTTTGGAAGAAGCCCTCGCCGCCCTCAAAGCCGACCACGAATTTCTGCTGCGCGGCGGCGTATTCAGCAAAGACTGGATCGACAGCTACATCGCCTTCAAAGAAGAAGACGTACGCCGCATCCGCATGGCGCCGCACCCGTTGGAATTTGAAATGTATTACAGCCTGTAATCCGCATTTCCTGTCGGGCTAAACGAAAGGTCGTCTGAAAACCTTGTTTCTAGGTTTTCAGACGACCTTTTTTATCGATCAAAGCAAACCGTCAGAACGTTTTGCTGAATTCGACAAACATTCTGGTTTTGCCGTATTCGTAGTATTTATCGTTGCTCCATGTTTTGTGATGGGCGACGGTCAGGCGCGGGGTGATGCCTTTGAAGTGGAAAGCGCGGTGCCACACGGCAAGCGAAATATCTGCTTCTTTATCACGGCGGTTTTCCTGACCGCTCAAAAGGCTGGGCGTTTGATAACGGCGTTGCGCCGCACTCAGCCGCAACATGGTGGACAGCCCTTTGCCCCATTCCTGCCCCCATGCGGTACGGAGGCTGTAACGGTCGAAGCTGTCCGATTTGTCTTCTTTATTGCGTTCCTGATAGATGTCAAAACCGCCGACCCAGTATTGGCGGGCGTTTCGGTAATAGACGACGGAATTGCTCAACAGGCGGTTGTTGCTGTCGGAACGGGCGCGGCGGGTGTTTTTCAGACGACCCATTTCAACGGCGCTCAAGGTTTGCAGCTTAGGCTGCCACCAGCGGTTGATGTGCAGGCGCGCACCGCTGGAGTAGGTATACGGGTCGTTGCCGTAGAAGCGGCGTTCGTGGAACGGGGTCAAGCCGATGTCGTTGCGCTGGTCGGCGTAGCCTGCGCCTACCGAAAAGCGGGTGGTCACGTCGTTATATTTGGTTTGTTCGGGATAAATCTTGCCGTAATTGTCCGCGCCTGCCGTAACGTACCAGCCTTTGGGCAGCGACCATTTTTTCTCTGCGCCGAGTTGGTAGTTGATGGCGGTAGCGTCGATGGGTTCGGGGAAAGTCCAGTTGCCGTATGTGCGGCGGCTGGGGGCTTGGTTGATGTTTTGTTCGCGGGTAACGCTCAAGCCGGCATTGAATTTCCACGAATCGCGCTCGCGCAATGCTTTGCGGTAGGATTCGATGCCTTTGACGAGTGGCTCGGGCAGGTTGGCTTCTGTTTTGAGTTTGTCGAACTGGTCGGCGGCGGCTTCGTTTTGCTTGTCTTCAAACAAAGCGGTGGCAAGCTGCCAGCGGACGACGGGGGCATCAGGGTTTTCGGCGATAAATTGACGGTAATACCCGATGGCTTCTTTCATTTTGCCTTCGTCTTGGGCAACCAAGCCGTGCGCGTAGAGCGCCATGTTTTTATCGTGTCCCTGCCATTGTTCGTAAATCGGCAGGACGACTCTGATGCCCGCGATGTTGCGCGACACAACGGCGGAATACATGGCGCGGGAAAGCAATTGGGGATTGTCGAGCAGGGTTTTGGCATCGACGTTGACGACTTTTTCAGACGACGTTTCGGCAGCAGGCTTGGCCGTCGCTTCTTCGGCGGGGGCAGGTTCTGCCGTTTTGACCTGCAACTCGGGGGCAGGCTGGTTTTGAGGTTCGGACGGCACGTCGGCGGCTTCCGCTGCGGACACGGCGAGCAGGGAGAGGAGTAAGAGTGTTTTCATGATTTCGTAAGACGTTTGGGTTGCAATGGTGCATGAATCTGCGTTTTTTATTTGAGGCGAAACCATATCGGGCATTTGGGTGCTTTCGGGCATGGTTTTGCTTTATATTGTTTTGAGCGCGGATTTTACCGTGTTTTACAGTAAAACAAAATATTGCGGTGGCAAATAAAACGATACGGCATGATTCGGCTTTGACCTAAACCACAGTAAATGCCCTGCTCTACCGTTTGGTTCTGTTTGTCCAACCAAACAAAAAGGTCGTCTGAAACCTCTTTTCAGACGACCTTTCCGGTATTTTTCGATTTAGCGTTTGTCCAAGTCTAAATCAGCTTTGTATTCGATGCGGCCGTGTCCTTTGTTTTCGATGGACACGTCCAATTCTTGTCTGCCGCGTTTGAATTTCAAATCGGCATCGTCGTGTTTGATTTCAGATTCGACCACATGAAAACCTTTACTGCGCGCGTGAGCGATGACTTTTTTCGCCAAAGACGGAATCGGGTTACCGCGTGCGGGCAGCTCGGCTTCGTATTCGAATTCGCCGTTGCCCTGACGGTCGGCTTTAACCGTGTGCGCGCCTGCGGGAAGGTAAATTTCGGCAGGAAGCGGGGCGGCGAAGGCGGTGGCGGAGAAAAGCGCCAAAATGCCGGTTGCCAATAAAGATTTTGTTTTAGCCATACTGTATCCTTTCGGGGAAGGCATATAAAAACGCCGCCATGTTATCGGCAAGGCAACACCCTATCAAGCAAATAAACCTTGTTTTACGTATGACAGTGTTTTTGCACGCAGCGTTTACGCGGTTTTGCGATAACCCTGCAAAACCCTGCGCCTTGCCTGTAATAAAAGGTTTTCAGACGACCTTTTGAAACACGGCTTTTGCGCTTTCGGGTAAAATAGCCGCTTTGTTTTTATTCAGGCAGCTTCAACCAAATGTCTTCCTCCCTTTCCAAAAAAACCGCCTACCTGCTGATCGCGCTGACCGGCATCGCGCTTGACCAACTGACCAAATGGGAAATCCTCGCCCACTTCCAAGAAGGCGAGCGCCTCAATATCATCCCTTCCCTATTCGACCTGACCCTTGCCTACAACCCCGGCGCGGCGTTCAGCTTTCTTGCCGACCAAGGCGGTTGGCAGAAATTCTTTTTCTTAGGGCTGGCACTCGTCATCAGCGCCTATCTCGCCCGCGCCATCCTGCGCGACGAGTTCCGCCTTTCGGGCAAAATCGGCGCAGCCATGATTATCGGCGGCGCGCTCGGTAACGTCATCGACCGACTGATTCACGGTCATGTGGTTGATTTCTTACTGTTTTACTGGAAGGATTGGTATTATCCCGCGTTTAATGTTGCCGACAGCTTTATCTGCGTCGGTGCCGTTTTATTGGTTTTGGACGGACTGTTCCACAAAAAACAACCCAAACCGACCGAAGAGCTAACAACCGACAACCCATAAGGTCGTCTGAAATCCGGACCATACACATGACCCAAAAAACCATCATCCTTGCCAACCCGCGCGGCTTCTGCGCCGGCGTTGACCGCGCCATCAGCATCGTCGAGCGCGCGCTGGAAGAATTCGGCGCACCGGTTTACGTCCGCCACGAAGTCGTCCACAACAAATTCGTCGTCGACAACCTACGCGAAAAAGGCGCGGTATTCATCGAAGACCTCGCCGACGTACCCAAAGGCGCCATCCTGATTTACTCGGCACACGGCGTCTCCAAAGCCGTACAGCAGGAAGCCGCCGAACGCGGGTTCCGCGTATTCGATGCCACCTGTCCGCTCGTGACCAAAGTCCACAAAGAAGTCGCCCGCCTCGACGCGCAAGATTGCGAAATCATCATGATCGGACACAAAGGCCACGTCGAAGTCGAAGGCACCATGGGACAGCTTCCGCCCGGCAGGATGCTGCTGGTCGAAACCGTTGAAGACGTCGCCGGGCTGCAAGTCAAAAACCCCGACAAACTCGCCTACGTCAGCCAAACCACCCTGTCCGTCGATGAAACCAAAGACATCATCGCCGCGCTGAACGCCCGTTTCCCCAACATCCGCAACCCGCACAAAGAAGACATCTGCTACGCCACGACCAACCGCCAAACCGCCGTCAAAGAATTGGCAGAAGAATGCGACATCGTCATCGTCGTCGGCTCGCCCAACTCTTCCAACAGCAACCGCCTGCGCGAAGTCGCCGCCCAACGCGGCGTTGATGCCTATATGGTCGACAACGCCGGCTACCTGCAACGCGAATGGTTCGAAGGCAAACACAAAGTCGGCGTAACCGCCGGCGCATCCGCCCCTGAAGTTTTGGTCAGGGAAGTCCTGCAAACCATACAGCAATGGGGACACGAAACCATACGCGAAGGCGAAGGCGCGGAAGAAAGCATCGTCTTCGTCCTCCCCAAAGAACTGCGGCGCGAAGGCGAAAACAAACAGATATTGAACAAAGGTTAAACTGTTTATCCCAGCCTTTTCATCCAAGCGGCAAAACAAAAAGGTCGTCTGAAATCCGTTTTCAGACGACCTTCTTTATTTTCTAAGCCGAATCAAGGCATCAACATACCGCCGTTGACGTGCAGCGTTTGACCGGTGATGTATTTCGCTTGGTCGGAAGCGAGAAACAATACCGCATCCGCGATGTCCTGCGCTTCGCCGAATTTGCCCAGCGAAGTTTGCGCTTCGAAGGTTTTGCGGGTTTCTTCAGGCAGGGCGCGGGTCATGTCGGTATCGATAAAGCCTGGTGCGACGCAGTTGACGGTAATGCCGCGGCTGCCGACTTCGCGCGCCATAGATTTGGAGAAACCGATCAAGCCTGCTTTTGCTGCAGCATAGTTGGTTTGACCGGCATTGCCCATCACACCGACAACGGATGTGATGTTGATGATGCGGCCGGCACGTTGCTTCATCATGCCGCGCAAGACGGCTTTAGAAGCACGGAACACGGATTTGAGGTTGACCTGCATGATATCGTCCCACTCTTCTTCTTTCATACGCATCAGGAGGTTGTCGCGGGTGATGCCGGCATTGTTGACCAGAATGTCCAGTTTGCCGAATTCTTTTTCGATGTCGGCAATCAGATTTTCGATGGTTTCGGGTTCGGCAGAATTCAATGCACGGCCTTCGCCGCCCCATTGCGCCAGACGTTCGCTAATCGCTGCCGCGCCGCTTTCGCTGGTCGCCGTACCGATGACTTTGGCACCTGCCGCCGCCAGTGTGTCGGCAATCGCCGCGCCGATACCGCGCGATGCGCCTGTTACCAATGCGACTTTGCCGCTTAAATCTTGTGTGCTCATGTTTACTTCCTTGTTTTGGGAATGGAGTCTGTTGATTTCAGACGACCTTATAGCATAAATAGTGTGATGAATCTAATTTTTGAGGTCGTCTGAAAACATCAAAGGCTTTCAGACGACCTCAAAGAGGCTTACTCGGGTAACGTGATTTCTTGATACGGAGGCAGATCCAATATGTATCTCAACCAGTTGTCAAAGCTGTATTTTTGGTAGATTTCGGGCGGCAGTTCGCGATAGGGTTTGTCGAGAAACGCTTCCATACCGTCAAAGGTTTTACCGTCCCAAATATAGATATTGTCGGGATGATAAAAATCGTATTTGGCAACTTCGGCATTGGTGGTAATGAGCTTTTTCCGATAGCCGACCGACTCGATTGTCCGAAACGATAAGCCCGTATGCACCGCCGCTTTAAAATCCAGCAAGACGCGGCTTTGCATTTCGCGCTTGATGTTGTCCTCGAACGTGAGTGGCTCTGCCGTCGCTTTGATACTGTCGGGATAAACATCGGAATGTTCGTTCAAACTGCCGTCGTTGACATGGAATATCGTGAAATCGATTTTCCAGCCTTTCTTTTCAGCATATTCGGAAAAAGTCGAAATGGCTTTGTCCCTGCCAAGATCGGGAACATGCGATCCCAGAAAATAAAAATCGTAGCGGTTGTCGGTATCGGTTGGTTGGTCTACTTCAAAATAAAAATTGGCGGCGGGAATGACTTTATCGCGATATTTCCGGTTATCTTCAGGATCGAAGGCATACACTTTGTCGAAAATATCGATGCTCTCCCATATTTTGGGAAATCTGTCCAACCCGTCCCATTGGTAGGCCACCATCAGCTTTTCGGTTTTTCGCTTGACCTGTTCCAGCAGATACTTCGGATAGATTTGTCCGTTTAAAAACAATGCGTAATCGAAATACTCGTATGTTTTTATTTTCTCCATCATTTCTTGATAAATTTTCGTGAAATGCCGAAGCCGGGCTTTTTTCCTCAAAATTTCTTTTTTCTTCTTCTGTTTCAGGACTTTTTTGCACCAGAATGCCCCCAGCCTCATTTTTAAAGACGAATATTTGAAAGGGGGCGCGATATGGTTGTAGCTGATATCGACAACTTGAAATCCTTGTTTTTCTAAATTTTGGATAAGCAATTTATAAATGTCGTTAACTTGGTACATGCCTAATAGGATAATAGGTTTCCGAGACATGGTGTGTGTCCTCCTATTGATTTTAAAATCATCAACTTATTATTGTTATACAGATGAATAAATATCTTGTTGCCCTGTTCAAACTGACCTTTGAAAACAGGATAGGTTTCAGATTCGGGGAAACGGCAAGCGGGAGAAGGTACGGCAAACCGTACATTCTCGATGTGAAAGATGCCTTTTAACGGACAAACCGCCTGTGTTTGAACAGTCGGCGTCCGCGCGGCATCGTTTATTGTGAATAGACTTTGAAAGTGCCGAAGCACTCAGTGAATATTTTCCCTTTTATTTGTACCGCCTATCCCGCAAATTTGCTTCTCCGCTATATCTGCTTAATGGCATCCCTGTCGATATGCGGCAGCCCGATCGGTATGTTCGGCTCGATATCGAATGCGCAGTTTATCCAGTTGCTGAAGCTGTATTTGCGTTTCAATTCCGGCGCGATGGGGACGAACGGTCGGGTCAGGAAGTCTTTGAGTTCGTCGAGATTGCTGCCGTTCCAGTAGAACATATTGTCGGGATGGTAAAAATCGTAATGCACGATGGTCGGATTGGTGGTAATCAGTTTTTTATCCAAACCAATGGCCTCAAAAATCCGCAAAGACAAGCCGTAATGCTTGCGGTTGAGGAAGTCGACCAATACGGAGGATTTGGCGGCTTCTTCTAAATTCTGGCGGTAAGACAACGCGTTGGCAAACGAGAAGAACTGTACTTCGGGGATGCCCAGTGCGGCTTGCTCTTCGGCGATTTTCTTGCTCGCCAGACGGAAGTCGATATCCAAACCGATGGCGCGTGCGGCGTCGCAGAAGGCGCGGATGTCGCTGTTGCGGTCTTCTGCGTACGATCCGATAAAGAGGATTTTGTTTTCGGTTTTTTCAGACGGCGTGAAGCTGTCAAAATAGAAACTTGTGGTCGGATGCAATACATGGTCGTATTCGGGCAGCTTGTTTTGATCAAACGGATCGAAGAAATAAAATTTGTCGAAAAACTCGATATTTTCAAAATCTTCTTTCAGGAAAGTCAGCGCTTCCCAGTTGTAATAGACCATCAGTTTGGCGTGGTTGCGCAGCTTGGAAATAAACTCTTTCGGATACGCACCCAGCCAAATCATGAAGCAATAATCCGCCTGCTCGGGATATTGTTCCAACAACGCTTCCAGCCGCTCTTCCACCAAACGGAACATCACCCGTTTCTTGAAATCCATTCGTCCGAGGACGTTGCGGTACCAGATTTTCTGCATACGTTGGAAGATGCTTTTATATTTGAATTCTTTTTCTTCGTAAGTCAGGGACAGTACGTCGAAGCCGCATTTTTCCAGATTCTCAATAATGAGCTCGTGGATTTTAAACAGCTCCGGCATAGCCAGGATAACGGTTTTCTTTTTCATAATCGTCGTACGGTAAAGAGGAAGGGTCGTCTGAAAATATAGTGGATTAACTTTAAACCACTATACAATCAGGCAATGATGAAATTCTTAAAACGGCTGCGACACAGGTTCGCCTTCATTAATTGCCGATACCGAGCATACGGTTGAGCCATTGGGTAAACGAATATTTTTCTTTGATATCCGGATTGACCGGCTGATACGGGCGCGCTAAGAAATCAGGCAATTCGTCCAAGCTGCCGCCATCCCATAAAAACACATTGTCAGGATGATAAAGGTCGGTATCCCGTATGCTTTGGTTGGTCGTAATTAGTTTTTTATCGAATCGCAGGGCATCGAAAATGCGGAACGACAAACCGTAATGGTCAAACTGGGCAAAATCGACCACTGCCCCGCAGCTTTGTACCTTGCTTAAATTGTTTTCAAAACTCAGGATGCTGCTGCGGTCGAGATATGTGATGCCTTTTGTGCCGAAGGCTTTTTCGGCGCGGTCGTCTTTGCAATAAATATGGAAATCCAAAGGCAGCCCAAGGCGTTCCGCTTCGCTGATGAAATGCTTGGTCTGCCCTTCCCTCCTCAATTCGTAGCCGCCGAGGAAGTAGAGGCCGTCGTTTGACGGCAGTTCGGGGACAGGCAAATCGAAGTAGAAGTTGGTCGTAGCTTTGAACCCGCATTCCGGATACTGCTTAATATCTTGCGGGTCAAAAACCCAGCATTGGTCAAAATAGTCCAAATATTCCAAGATATCGGGGAATCTTCCGATGCCGTCCCATTGGTAATTGACGCATATTTCACTGTGCGCACGAATGGCAGCAATGATTTCTTTGGGATAAATGTTGGCACGGATACACAAGGCGTAATCCGCTTTTTTACCGTTTAACGAACCCAGCTTGCGCGCAATGTCATCCCGATAACGGCTATATTTCAAAACCTTTTTGTAGTCGCCGTCTTTGGCAACATATTTGTAATATAGGTTTTTCACCCTGCTCGTCATATTGGGATAAAAAGAATCCCTGTCGTCGTAACAAAGGTTGACGACGTCGAACCCCAAAAAACGCAGGTTTTTTTCGATGCACTTGTCGAGTTCGTACATATAGGGTACGGCAAGGATGATGGTTTTGTTCATGATTCGGGTGGGGTACAGTTAATCTTAGCTACTTCAACTCATTGGATATTGGCTTGGCGGCACAACGCTGTACAGATTTAAATTCATTCGCTGTCATTTTCAGACGACCCTTTTCTGCCATCGAAAGGGTCGTCTGAAAACATCAATCTGCTTGGTTCGACAGTATTTCTTGATATAGGCCTGCCAATTCGTCTTTTTGTTCCGCAAAAGTCCGAATATGGCTTTTCGGCAATTCAATGACTGCGCCATCGTCCATCGCTTGATAGCGTTCGCAGACTTCGGCAATGGCGCGGCTCAACTCTTCCACGCCGCTGTCAAACGGAATGACCGTGCCGTTTTCGCCGTCGATAATGTCTTCGGACACACCGCCAGCATCCGTGGCGATTACCCAAACATCACGCAACACTGCTTCCCTGACCGTCAAGCCGAAACTTTCTTTCCATTGGGTAGGGAACAGCAAAACATCGATTTCCGAGAAAAAATGGTCGATGGTATCTTGGCTGTAAGCAGGTTCGATACGGAAGCGTTCCACGCCGTCGAAATCGCTGTCAAAAAACGAACGTGCGCCGACATTGAGCATATTGTCCACGACAACCAGTTCGGTATTGGGGAAACGATGTTTCCTGAAGGCTTCTAAAATCAGATGAACGCCTTTGATTTTGGTTTTTCCGCCGACATAGCCGAAGCGGATAACGTCTTTTTTCCGTTTGGATATTTGACCCAAGGGGCGAGTAACGCCGTTTTTGTTGACAAAGACGTTCCTGCCCAAGGTTTTTTCATGCAGTTCAGCAAAATATTTGCTGGGCGCAAGCAACATATCGATTTTCGCCAAGGCGCGGGCTATGGTTTTGCTCCGTTCGTCTTCGGTATTCCATTGCTCGCGGAAGACTTCATTTTCGTCAAGCATGAACTGGTTCGGACAAATCCACCATGCGTCATGCAGGGTAACGAGGGTTTTGACACCGGCTTCCCGACAAATATCGACCATACCGACGCCCATGCTTTGAATGCAGTGGATATGGGCGATGTCGGGCTGTACAAGTTCGATGATGTCTTTGACGGCTGCATCAAAACGCGGGTTTTCGTGGGCGGCTGAATCTTCTGAAGGAACGGCAACGCCGAACACGGTTACTTTGCCGTATTCGTAACGAATGACGCTGTACGGCGGCAGCCAGCTTTTCATCGGCAAAGTCGTTACCGCATATATTTCATAGGCTTCTTCATCGGCAAGCAGTTTGTTCAGTTGCTCGGCAACAATAGTCGCCCCGCCAAACGATTGCGGATGATAGTAAACATTAAACGATAAGACTTTGGTTTTTCCTTTTGCGGCAGATTCAAAACGGACGGCGGGTGCAAGCTGCGTGCTGCCGATGGCTTGCGGGCTGTATGTTTCCGTTACCGTACGGTATGCCGCCTGCGCCATACTGTCGCGCAACTCGGGATTTTGAATCAGGGTGTCGAACGCTTCATGCCATTGCTGTTCGTTGTCTGCCAGAAAGCCGTTTTCGCCGTTAACAATCACATCGGCGAAAGCCGCCCTTGGCGAACATATGGACGCCACTTTGGTAATCGATGCTTCAAGGTATTTGATGTTGCTCTTGGCATCGTTGAAAACGAAGTTTTCCAAAGGCGCGATGCTGATGTCGCATTCGGACAAATAAGTCAGGTATTCCGTATAGTTGCAAAATGGGATGCGCTCGATTTGGCTTTGTACTTCATCGAAATATTCGGGCAGCTCCAAATAGCCGATGATCCTGAACCTGACATTCGGATTTTCTTTCAATATGTTGGCAAGTGCGGGAGCGGCTTCCAAAAAGTCGATGTTGTGCGTTTTGGTGCCCGACCCGTAAATAATCCGAATCAAACCGTCTTCTTGTTTTTTCAGACGACCCTCAATGCTGCGTGCCGCTGCCAGCGTTTCATCATCCAACGCGTTTTCAACCACATAAACGGTTTCCAAACCTGCTTCCTTCATGGCTTTTGCCAGCCCGGAAGTCGAAGCGATGCCTTCGTTGCACGCCAACATGGCTTGCCGGTAAAGTTTCGCGCCGTTGATTACGCCTTCTTTTTCAGCCGGTTCAAGCGAGTTGATGGTGCTGCTGGTTTTCAGGACATCTTCGTCAAAAATCAAATCATCAACATCCCATAATGTTTTGATGTTCAGACGACGGCATTCCGCAATTAAATCCATTACGCTGTCAAAACCGGGAACGCGGTAGAAAATCACCAAACTTGCCAAAGAAATCTGTTTCTTGGCTTCGTTGCTGTCCGTCCATGAAGTCACGGAACAAGGAATACCCAGCTCTTCAAGCATTTCCTGCTTTTGGATGACGCGGTATTTTTTGCATTGCGGAATACTGAGTTCGGCAATGATGGCAACTTTAGGCGCAAGCGTGTCGGCAGCGTGTTTGGTCAGCCGCTGGATAAACGTTTGCGGAATCGGGTCTGCCTGAACACCGAGAACTTCCTGTGCAATAACAGGCGAAGAACCGACTGTTTTTAAAAGCTGTTTCACGCTTTTAATCGAATGGGTTTGCTTGTAATGGCGGCGTAAAAACTGATATGCCTTGCCGATACTGCCCTTCTCACGCACCAAAAGACGGAAGCCTTTGCGGTAGCGGTTGGCAGAGCTGATGGCCTGTTCGGTTTTAACGAACGGCTTGAATACCTTAACCGTCCACAACCCTTTGTATTTTGCCAATCGTTGACTTTCCTGACGGATGTGCTGCTCCAATAAAGCACGGTTTTCATTGAGTCCGTGTATGGTTTGCTCGAACGATTGCCTGTTTTCATTCAAGGTATGGATGGTGTGTTCGAGCGACTGTTTTTCCTGCTGCAAGGTATCGATTTGTTTTTTCAGCAATTCGATTTGTTTTTCTTGTTCTTTTGATTGCTCTTCTGCTGCCTGGCTGCGCACCATCAACTGCATCAACATGTCGATTTGCTGTTGCAGAGACTCGGTCTGCTTGGCAGACAGTTCGGTTTGTTGCAGCAGTTTTGCCATTACATGCTGCAATTCTTGGTTTTGATTTTGCATATTGGTATTGTCTTCTCGCAATTGAAGGTTTAATTCGGATAAAGATTGGATTTGTTGTTCTAGTAAGGATATTTTTTGAATACAGTCGGAATATCCCAAATGATATTGCATAAACAGCGCGCGGTTTTTCTCGTAGACTTTTTGCCAGTCTTCGCGGTTTAAATCAGGATTTTGCTCCAAGCGGTTAATCAGTGATGACCCGTCACGGCGTTTGCGGTAGCGGAACAACACTTCCGGAATACGGATAACGGTTCCTCCGTTGCTTAAGAGGCGTATCCAAAAATCCCAGTCTTCATGTGTCGTCAGGTTTTCATCAAACCCACCCAAGGCGGCAAAATCTTCGGCGCGGTGCATGGAGACGGATGAAGGAAAACGGTTGCCCATCAACAGGCTTTCCAAACCGTCATAATCCGGCAGATTCCATAAGCCTTCTTGCGCATCGAAATATTCCGCCAACGGATACACCAGCTTGCAGTCGGGATTGTTTTCCAAAACCGTGACGCATTTTTCGATGTAATCCGGCAGGATGAGGTCGTCTGAATCGAGAAACAGGAAGTATTTGCCCCCCGCCAGCCGCGCCGCATGATTTCGGGCGGCGGCAACGCCTTGATTGTTTTGTACGGCGTAACGTATTGCGGGCTTATCCGCCAGAAACTCCCTCAAATAATCGGCGTGTTCCGGGGCGGAGCCGTCATCAACAATGATGATTTCAAAATTCTGATAACTTTGGTTAAGGACGGACTGGATGGTTTCTACAATGTATTCCTTACAGTTGTAGTAAGGGATCATCACGGAGACGGTGGGGGACTGGGCTTGATGATTCATGCGGATAGTTCCTTTCTGTCTGTTCGGCAGCCTTCCTTGTCTTTCGGCTCGGTGTTTTCAGACGACCTCTTAAATAAATCGTCCTTCAACTGACCGACAGGTCGTCTGAAAATCAACCTGCTGCCTGTTTCGGCATATTGCGCAACATGGAGTAATAGCCGTTTTGAGCCATCAGCTCGCTGTGTGTGCCTTGTTCGACAATATGGCCTTCATCCATAACGATGATACGGTCAGCTTGTTCGACGGTGGTTAGGCGGTGGGCGACGATGATGCTGGTGCGGTTTTCCATCAGGCGTTCGAGGGCTTGTTGGACGAGGCGTTCGGATTCATTGTCCAGCGCGCTGGTGGCTTCGTCCAAAAGCAGGATGGGGGCATCTTTCAAAATGGCGCGTGCAATGGCGACGCGTTGACGCTGACCGCCGGAGAGCTGATTGCCGTTTGCGCCTATCGGTTGGTTCAAGCCGTATGGCGAACTTTCAACCAAGTCTTTCAAATTCGCGGCTTTGAGGGCTGCCAATACTTCTTCTTCAGTGGCATCGGGACGGCTGTAACGGACGTTTTCCAAAAGGGTGTCGTCAAACAGGAAAACATCTTGGGAAACAAGGGCGAATTGGGAGCGCAGGTTGTTGAGTTTGATGTCTTCGATGTTGACATCATCCAAATAAACCGCGCCGGAACTTGGTTCGACAAAACGCGGAAGCAGGTTGACGACGGTGGATTTGCCGCTGCCTGAGCGACCGACCAAAGCAACGCGTTCACCTTGGCGGATGTCAAGATTGAAGCCGTCCAAGGCTTTTTTACCGTCTTCGTGGTAGCGGACATCGACGTTTTCGAATTTCAGACGACCTGAAACATTTTTCAGATGTTTGGTACCCTTGTCTTGTTCAGGCTCGGTATCAAGGAACTGACAAACCGCATCCGAAGCGATAAACATGGTCTGCATGGGGATGCTGATGTTCGCCAAGTTTTTGATCGGACCGAGCATTTGCAACATGGCAACGATAAACGCCATAAATTCGCCGATGGTGGTATAGCCTTGCTGACTCTGCCAAAGGGCGATAAAGATGACGACAGCCAAAGCAAACGACGCAATCAGTTCGCTGAACGGAGAACGCGCCGCGCTGGCTTGTGTGATTTTTTTACCGAGACGGACGATGGTGTCATTGACTTCGGCAAAGCGTTCGGACGCTTTCTTCTGACCGCCGAAGAGCTTGACCACGCGGTGTCCTTGGTGGACTTCGTTAACGACGTTATTGAGCGTACCGATACTTTGCTGCGCACTGGCAATGATATCTTTCAGACGGTTGCGGTAATAGCGGGACAGTAAAGACAGCAACGGGAACATCAGGGCGACAATCAGGCTGAGCTGCCAGTTCAAATACAGCAGGACGCAGACCAAACCGATGACAATCATGGTGTCGCGGGTCAGGACGATAAAGACATTACTGGCGTTGCTGATGGATGATTCCGCCATTTGCACCATGTTCATCAACACCGTACCGGACGGGGTTTCCTGATGGAATTTGGAAGAGAGTTGCAGCATCTTGGCAAACATATCGCGGCGCAGATGGCTGATTGCCATGACGGAAACCCAAGTCAAGAGATAGGTACTGACATAGCGGCTGATGCCTCGAATAATGACCAAAAAGATAAAAAATATCGGTACAACCCAGACTTTGTTAGGCGTACCCCAAATCAGGTAGGTAAATTGGTCTTTCCAATTTTGCAGCGTGGCGACGATGCCGCCTGCGGTATTGAGTTCGGGCGGAGCGGAAGGCGGGGCGAAGCCTTGGTTGACCAAGGGGGCAATAAAGGCGGCAAGATAGCTTTCGGTGGCGGCAACGCCGAAGATAGCAATTAACGCAAAAATGATGCGGACTTTATAAGGACGGATGTAAGCCATCAAGCGCATGAAGCTGCGCGAATCTTCTTGGGTAAACAGGCCGAAGGTCAGTTTTTCTATCATTGGCTCGGTGTTCCAGATTAATGCAGATTGAATATTTTATTAATCTGTCGGATTGGTAAAGCCTATGATTATATCGCAATGAAGTTACCGATGCGACGAAATTGCTGTTTTTAAATGAATAACAATTTTTATTTCTGTAAAGTTTTTTCAGACGACCTTAAATGTTCAAAATAAATTGATAGTGAACTGGAATGTATAGCGGATTAACTTTAAATCAGGACAAGGCGACGAAGCCGCAGACAGTACAGACAGTA
>JVVZ01000124.1:0-2039 GCA_001062585.1 Neisseria meningitidis | reverse complement strand
AACGGGCAGGTACAGCATGTCGTACTGCGCATCGCGCCAGTCGGTTTCGGGCAAGCCGTTTCGGGCGTTCTCTTCCTTGCTTGGCACCTTCCATTGGTGTTGGGCGATGAGTTGGCCGTTTTCGTTGTAGTCGAAGCAGGTGATGCTGTGGCGGTTGGCGGCGCGGACGAGGTTGCCGTCCAAGTCGTAGCCGTAAACGGTTTCCTGAACCTTGTCGTTATCGCGGGCGAGGGTGTGGATTAAGCGTCCCAATATATCGCGTTTGAACTCGGTAATCCGCAGCGGGGTTTGACTGTCGAGGTCGTCTGAAAGCGGGGATGCGTCTTTTTTGGGGACGGGCTGTCCGCCCAGTTGCGCCATCAGTTTGGCGGCGAGGGAGGCGTCGTCGCCGAATTCGCGCTGCTCGACCAGTTCGTTGCCGGCGTTGTAGCGGTAGCCGGTGAGCTTATGGTCGAAGCCGTTTTCGGCAATCAGGCGGTCGAGGACATCGTAGGCAAAACGGTAGCGCGCACCGTTTTCATTGGTGAGGCCGACCAGGCGGCGGGCTTTGTCGTAGTGGTAGCCGAAGGTGTGTCCCAAGGCATTGGTGCGTTGGGTCGGCAGACCGTCTTGGCCGTATTCGTAGGAAGTGGTATGGCCTTCGCCGTCGGTATAGGTTTTCAGACGACCTGCGGCATCGTAGCCGAAGGTCTCTTTGCTGCCGTCGGGATAGAGGGCGAGGGTGAGGTTTTGGTCGGCGTCGTAGTGGTATTCGGTGTGCTGTCCCAGCGCGTCGGTAATACGGGCCAGTTGCCCTTCGGGGGTGTAGGCCAATTTGGTTTCGTAACCGGAACAGTCGGTAATGAGGTCGGGCTGGCGGTTTTCATTATAATGATAGGCGGTGCTGCTGCCGTTCGGATCGGTTACCGACAGCAACAGGCCGTTGTCGGCGTATTCGAAATGGGTGGTATGTTTCAGCGGGTCGGTATGGGTCAGCAGGTTGCCCGCTTCGTCGTAGGTATAGCCGTCATAACGGCCTTCCGCATCGCTTTTACGGATCAGGCGGTAGCAGTCGTCATAGTCGAAATGCAGGATGGCGCCGTCGGGGCGGACGATGGCCTCAACCTGCCCCTCGTTGCTGTACTGATAGCGGGTAACGCGCCCCATCGCATCGGTGTGGCTGAGCAGACGGCCCAAACCGTCGCGTTCCATCAACACGGCGCTGCCGTCGGCAAACACCCGTTTGGTCAACTCGTTGTTGTAATCGTAATGATATTGCTCGGTACGGCCCAACACGTCGGTTACCTCGGTATAACCGTCGTGATAGGTAAAGCGCCATTCTTCGCCCAAGGAGGTCCAGTTGCGCAACACCTTGCCGGTCGGGGTGTAATGGTCGTATTCGTATTCCGATACCAATCCTGCCGCATCCGTGTGCGACACCATCAGGTTGTTTTTATAGCCGAAGCTGCGTTTGACGTTGCCGTCGCGGCCGATGACGCGCAGCAGGTCGCCGCTGCCGTTGTATTCGTAGCGGACCAGCGGGCTGCCGACCCGGACCGTTTCGCCGAAGACGGGCAAACCCTCCAGCAGCGACACCGACAGCAGCCGCATTTTGGGCGACTGTTCATCCGCCACATTGCCGAAGTTCAGCGAGAACACCCGGCCGTTGCCGTCGATGACGTATTGCGGCAGACCGGTCAGCGGATGATAGACGAAACGCTGATGGTTGCCGTTGGCGTCTTCTACCGCCACCAGCGGGAAGAGGGTGGAATCTTCGTCCGAACCGTCTTCCGCCACCACCAAAGGCGCAAAACGCAGCGCTATCGAACCGTCCAGCGACGCGATGACATAATGCCCGTCCGGATTTTTACTGAACCAGATCTGTTCGCTCTCGAACAAGACCGGTTCTTCATCGTCTTCATCGACTTCCGGCAGCGGGAACAGACGGCCCTGATCGTCGATATAGGCCAATCCCGCCGTATCGCGGATGATGCGTTGGCAGCCCGGCACGCTCCAGCCCTCGCCGAGCCAGCCGGTACCGTCTTGGTCGGAATAATAGC
>JVVZ01000123.1:0-775 GCA_001062585.1 Neisseria meningitidis | reverse complement strand
ACCAACGGATTAAAAGTCCGCTGCTCTACCGACTGAGCTAACGACCCGATAAGCTGTGAATTTTATAGAAACAGATGAGCAGTGTCAATGTTTTTCTGTATTTTTTCGGAACAAAATAGAATTTAAAGCACTGTTTATCGTCATATAGAAGAGTATTAACATGATATGTGTTACAATTTTTCGGGCTGTTTATATAAAACAGCATTTTAACCAAAATCTTAACCAAAAATTCAAGAAGGATAGGACATGAAAAAATTATTGATTGCCGCAATGATGGCGGCTGCTTTGGCGGCTTGTTCCCAAGAGACCAAGCAAGAGACTAAGGAAGCGGCACAAGCCGTTGCGTCCGATGTTAAAAACACTGCAGCTTCTGCCGCTGATTCTGCTGCTTCTGCCGCCCAAGAAGCGAAAGATAAAGTCAAAGACGCTGCGGCTGATGCAAAAGAAACTGCCGATAAAGCCATGACTGAAACTAAAGAAGCTGCCGACAAAGCAGCTACCGATGTAAAAGAAGCGGCAGATAAAGCCGTTACCGAAACTAAAGAAGCGGCCGGTAAAGCCAAAGAAGCGGCTACCGATGCAGCCAAAGATTCTTTGAACAAAGCCGCTGATGCCACTCAAGAAGCTGCGGACAAAATGAAAGACGCTGCTAAATAATTTGTCGTATTGACATAAAAAGGTCGTCTGAAAACCGAAGTTGGTTTTCAGACGACCTTTTGGTTTCTATAGTGGATTAACTTTAAACCAGTACGGCGTTGCCTCGCCTTAGCTCAAA
>JVVZ01000122.1:0-19535 GCA_001062585.1 Neisseria meningitidis | reverse complement strand
GTACTGTCTGCGGCTTCGTCGCCTTGTCCTGATTTAAATTTAATCCACTATACCAACCGCTCCTCGAAAACACCCAAAGGTCGTCTGAAACCCGTAGCGTGGGCTTTGCCCACGACATGAGTGCAAAAATAACGGACGGATTCAAATTGTCAGGCAACAAGTTTCGTGGGCAAAGCCCACGCTACAACTCCCCACACCAAAACCTTACCCCGCCCGCCCCACGCCTTTCAGACGACCTTTTTTTCCGCTACCATAACGCCCGACACAAACACGGACAAACACCATGACCCCGACACAGCAACTCCAATCAGGCATACAGGCATTAGGTTTGGACCTATCCGCAGAACAGCAAACCCTGCTGCTCGCCTATACCGGTATGCTCAAAAAGTGGAACAAGACCTACAACCTCACCGCCCTGCGCGACGAAGCGCAAATGGTCAGCCACCACCTGCTCGACAGCCTGACCCTGCTCCCCTACCTCCACGGCGCGCACACTATGCTGGATGTCGGCTCCGGCGGCGGACAGCCCGGCATTCCCGCCGCCATCTGCCGCCCCGACCTCAACATCACCCTTCTGGACGCCAACACCAAAAAAACCGCCTTCCTGCAACAAGCCGTCATCGAACTCGGGCTAAATAACGTCCGCGTCGTCAGCGGCCGCGTCGAAGCCGTTCAAGACCTCCAAGCCGACATCATCACCAGCCGCGCCTTCGCCGAACTCGCCGACTTCGTCAACTGGACGGCACATCTGCTGAAAGACGGCGGCCTCTGGGTCGCCATGAAAGGCGTGTACCCCGAAGAAGAAATCGCCAAACTCCCCGACACCGTCGCCGTCGAACGCGTCGAAGCCCTCCACGTCCCCGGCTTGGATGCAGAACGGCATATGGTGGTTTTGAAGAAGGTTTGAGCCTTCCGAACGTTGAGTCTGAATATTGCAAAGGTCGTCTGAAAACCCGAAACAGGGCTTTTCAGACGACCTTTCGGTTTATGGCTGCTTCGTTGCAAAATATAAACACGATTTGTCATAAATAAAGATAATTATTATCAATTATTTCGATTAAGCAAAAATATTTCCTATAATGCCGCATCCCTTTACCTTCCGAGTTGAACATGCAATATTCTGCCCGCCTTTCCCTGCTTCCCGCCCTGATTGCCTCCGCCTTCCCGCTGTATGCCGCCGATACCGCCGATAGCGAACATTACACCGCCACCCTGCCCACCGTTACCGTGGTCGGACAGTCCGACACCAGCGTACTCAAAGGCTACATCAATTACGACGAAGCCGCCGTTACCCGCAACGGCCAGCTCATCAAAGAAACGCCGCAAACCGTCGATACGCTCAACATCCAGAAAAACAAAAACTACGGCACGAACGATTTGAGTTCCATCCTCGAAGGCAACGCCGGTATTGACGCTGCCTACGATATGCGCGGCGAAAGCATTTTCCTGCGCGGTTTTCAAGCCGACGCATCCGACATCTACCGCGACGGCGTGCGCGAAAGCGGACAGGTCCGCCGCAGTACCGCCAACATCGAGCGCGTGGAAATCCTGAAAGGCCCGTCTTCCGTCCTTTACGGTCGTACCAACGGCGGCGGCGTCATCAATATGGTCAGCAAATACGCCAATTTCAAACAAAGCCGCAACATCGGTGCGGTTTACGGCTCGTGGGCAAACCGCAGCCTGAATATGGACATCAACGAAGTGCTGAACAAAAACGTCGCCATCCGCCTCACCGGCGAAGTCGGGCGCGCCAATTCGTTCCGCAGCGGCATAGACAGCAAAAACGTCATGGTTTCGCCCAGCATTACCGTCAAACTCGACAACGGCTTGAAATGGACGGGGCAATACACCTACGACAACGTGGAGCGCACGCCCGACCGCAGCCCGACCAAGTCCGTGTACGACCGCTTCGGACTGCCTTACCGCATGGGTTTCGCCCACCCGAACGATTTTGTCAAAGACAAGCTGCAAGTTTGGCGTTCCGACCTCGAATACGCCTTCAACGACAAATGGCGCGCCCAATGGCAGCTCGCCCACCGCACGGCGGCGCAGGATTTCGACCATTTCTATGCAGGCAGCGAAAACGGCAGCCTAATCAAGCGCAACTACGCCTGGCAGCAGACCGACAACAAAACCCTGTCGTCCAACTTCACGCTCAACGGCGACTACCACATCGGCCGTTTTGAAAACCACCTGACCGTAGGCTTGGATTACAGCCGCGAACACCGCAACCCGACATTGGGTTTCAGCCGCGCCTTTACAGCCTCCATCAACCCCTACGACCGCGCAAGCTGGCCGGCTTCGGGCAGGCTGCAACCCGTCCTCACCCAAAACCGCCACAAAGCCGACTCCTACGGCATCTTTGTGCAAAACATCTTCTCCGCCACGCCCGACTTGAAATTCGTCCTCGGCGGCCGTTACGACAAATACACCTTTAATTCCGAAAACAAACTCACCGGCAGCAGCCGTCAATACAGCGGCCATTCGTTCAGCCCCAACATCGGCGCAGTGTGGAACGTAACGCCTGCCCACACGCTCTACGCCTCGTATAACAAAGGCTTCGCACCTTATGGCGGACGCGACGGCTATTTGAGCATCGACACTTCGTCTTCCGCCGTGTTCAACGCCGATCCCGAATACACCCGCCAATACGAAACCGGTGTCAAAAGCAGTTGGCTGGACGACCGCCTCAGCACCACATTGTCCGCCTACCAAATCGAACGCTTCAATATCCGCTACCGTCCCGACGCGCAAAATGATCCCTACACTTGGGCTGTCGGCGGCAAACACCGTTCGCGCGGTGTGGAACTGTCCGCCATCGGACAAATCATCCCCAAAAAACTCTATCTGCGCGGCTCGTTGGGCGTGATGCAGGCGAAAGTCGTTGAAGACAAAGAAAATCCCGACAGAGTGGGCATCCACTTGGACAACACCAGCAACGTTACCGGCAACCTGTTCTTCCGTTACACGCCGACCGAAAACCTCTACGGCGAAATCGGCGTAACCGGTACGGGCAAACGCTACGGCTACGATTCAAGAAACAAAGAAGTCACCACGCTTCCCGGCTTCGTCCGCACCGACGCCATGCTCGGCTGAAACCGCAAAAATCTGAACCTCACTTTCGCCGTCGGCAATCTGTTCAATCAAAAATACTGGCGTTCCGACGCCATGCCCGGCGCGCCGCGCACTTATACGGCGCGGGTGAATTACAGTTTCTAATCCCTGGCAGGAAATGGAACAAAGGTCGTCTGAAAACCTGATAATCCGTAAATTCAGCACACGAACCTTTTGACAGGCTTTATCTATATTAGTAGAATTTGAAAAAAATAGTGCCCTTGGCAGTACGCATTACCCATCAAATCATAGCGGGTATGCCGATCCCAAGGGCTTTTTTGTATCTTTGACAAACATAGGGAAACAACATGAAAACCGCCATTTTGATTGACGGTGCATTTTTTATTAAACGGGTACGGTCATTAGGTTTGTCTCAAAACCCACACGATGCAAAAAGAATTGCCGATTTGGCTTTCCGATATTCGATACTGCATCTGAAACACAAAATCAACGGCACAGAGCAAACTGATGACTTATATAGAATTTTCTTTTACGACTGCGTACCGTTTGAAAAGAAAATGCATAATCCTGTATCTCATCGTGCCATAGACTTTTCAAAAACTCCGGAAGCCCTATTCCGTCGCAATCTGCACACCGAGTTGAAGAAAAAGCGTAAATTAGCGTTACGTTTAGGCAAGCTGTCAGACAATACGGCATGGACGTTAAAACCCCAAGTCATGAAAAATCTTCTGAAAGACCCGTCAACTCAAATTACGGAAAACGATGTCGTGCTCGATGTCAAACAAAAAGGTGTAGATATGCGTATAGGCTTGGATATTTCATCTATTACTCTAAAAAAACAAGCCGATAAAATCATCTTGTTTTCCGGTGATTCTGATTTTGTCCCAGCAGCCAAATTAGCCAGACGGGAAGGTATCGATTTTATTCTTGATCCTATGTGGAATCATGTCCCTCCTGACTTAATGGAACACATCGACGGATTAAGGACAAAATGTCCGAAACCGTAATCACTAGAACAAAGGTCGTCTGAAAACCCGTGTTTCGAGTTTTCAGACGACCTCTCGTTTAGGTATGCGGGATATGCCTTATCCCAGCGAGACCATTTCGATTTGTTCCATGCTGCGTCCGAGGAAGCGTTCGCCTATAGTGCGGAAGCGCAGGGGGATGTCGCTGACGTAGAAGCGGTAGTCGGGGCTATCGTTTTCAGTGTTGAGCAGCCCTGCTTGGGCGAGCGCTTGGGCGGTCGCTTCGGCGGTGGTGATGGCGGAATCGACCAGGGCGACGTTTTGCGCTTCTTTGCCGATTAGGGGCTTGAGCAGCGGGAAGTGGGTGCAGCCGAGGACGAGTGTGTCGATGTCGTCCACCAAGAGCGGTTTGAGGTATTCGCGCACGGTCAGGCGGGTTACTTCGTGGTCGAGCCAGCCTTCTTCCACCAGCGGCACGAGCAGCGGCGTCGCCTGCGTGCGCACGAGCGTGTCGGGGTTTTGGGCGTGGATGGCGCGGGCGTAGGCGTTGCTGTTGACGGTGGTGTTGGTGGCGATGATGCCGATTTTGTTGTTGCGCGTGGTGTTCAGGGCGGCCTGTGCGCCGGCGGAAATCACGTCCAATACAGGCATATTGCCTGCTTTTTGGCGGATTTTCTGTCCGGCAACGGCGGCAATGGTGTTGCACGCGATGACGAGCGCCTTGACATCGTTTTCCAGCAGGAAATCGACAATCTGCATGGCGAAGGTTTCGATGGTGGCGCGGGATTTGGTGCCGTAGGGAACGCGGGCGGTGTCGCCGAAGTAGATGATGTTTTCCATCGGCAGGCGTTCCATCAGGGCGCGGACGTTGGTCAGTCCGCCGACGCCGGAATCGAAAACGCCGATGGGGCGTTGTTTGCTGATAGTCATGATGCGGTTTGTACGGATTAGGTATGATGGGGCGGATTGTACACGTTCGGCGCAAGGCTTAACAGGGACGGAGGTCGTCTGAAAGGGTTTGGGTTGTGTGGAAACGGCGTTTTCAGACGACCTCTGCGGCGTTTGGACGGCAGACGGCAAAGATGCCGATTGAACATCTTTATCTAACTTTATCCTCCCTTATGTTTGCAAATGCCCGTAAATCCAGCATAATTAAGGTTTCTAGAACACGATAAGGCTGATTTCATGAGCGAGGGCGCAACCTTTTCCCGCCGGCTTCCCGACGAAGAGTCCACACTCGAGCTGGGCGGAAGTTGGGCAAAATCGTTGCGCGCGCCATTGGTCATCCATCTGCAAGGCGATTTGGGCGCGGGAAAAACCACGTTCACACGCGGCATCCTGCGCGGACTCGGACACACCGGCGCAGTCAAAAGCCCGACCTACGCCATCGTCGAATCCTACCCGCTGGAAGCGTTCACGCTCCATCATTTCGACCTTTACCGCTTTGCCTCGCCCGAAGAATGGGAAGATGCAGGTTTGGACGACCTGTTCTCCCCTGACAGCGTCTGCATCATCGAATGGCCGCAACAGGGCGGCGCGTTCACGCCGCCCGCAGACATCACCGTATCCCTGAATCACGCCGCACAGGGCAGGGCCTGCACTGCTACCGCACACACTGCCAACGGACAAAAAAGTTTAGAAGCATGGTTAAATTCAAACTGACACGAAGACAAGTCGTCCGCCAAGCCGCCGGACTGTTGTTCACCCTCACACCGATCGCCTCCGCCCTCGCCAAAGCCGCGCCGCCCGCCCAATTCGTCGCCGCCCGTATTTGGCCTTCGCACGCCTATACCCGTATCACCATCGAAAGCTCGCGCGCCCTGCAATATCAGCATTTCGCCTTGGAAAACCCCGGCAGGCTCGTCATCGACATCCAAAACGCCAACATCAACAGCGTCCTGCAAGGCATTTCCGGCAAAGTCCTGCCCGACGACCCCTATATCCGCAGCATCCGCGCCGGACAAAACACCCCGACGACCGTACGCGTCGTGATCGACCTCAAGCAAAACGCCTATCCGCAAGTCTTCTCGCTTGCCCCTGTCGGCGGCTTTAAAAACCGCCTCGTGATCGACCTTTATCCGCACGGTGTCGATGCCAACGACCCGATGATGGCGCTGCTCAACGGCAATCCGCCGAAACGCATGCAAACGCAACGTCCTGCCGAACGCACGGACATTGCCCAAGACGCACCTCCCCGCTCCAACCGCGGCGGACGCCGCCCCGTCGTCATGATAGACCCCGGTCATGGCGGTGAAGACCCCGGCGCCATCGGGTCCAGCGGCTTGAAAGAGAAAAACGTCGTCCTCTCCATCGCCCGCGAAACTAAAAACCGCCTTGAAAGCATAGGCTACACCGTTTACATGACCCGCAACGAAGACATCTTCATCCCGCTGGGCGTGCGCGTCGCCAAAGCCCGCGCCCGTCATGCCGACGTGTTCGTCTCCATTCACGCCGACGCCTTTACCAGCCCGTCTGCGCGCGGTACCGGCGTGTATATGCTCAACACCAAAGGTGCGACCAGCTCCGCCGCCAAATTCCTCGCCCAAACCCAAAACAACGCCGACGCCATCGGCGGCGTCCCCAAAAGCGGCAACCGCAGCGTCGATAACGCCATTCTCGACATGACCCAAACCGCCACCATGCGCGACAGCCGCAAACTCGGACATTCCGTCCTGACCGAATTGGGCAAACTCAACCAACTCCACAAAGGCCGTGTTGACGAAGCCAACTTCGCCGTCCTGCGCGCGCCCGACATCCCGTCCATCCTCGTCGAAACCGCCTTCCTGTCCAACCCCACCGAAGAGCGGCTGCTCGGCAGCGACTCCTTCCGACGCCAATGCGCCGATGCCATCGCCACCGGCATCCAAAAATACGTCAACAACGCCGTATTGCGCAGAGGGTAAGTTAGGTTTGTCGGAAAAGATAAAAGGTCGTCTGAAAACAGGTTTTCAGACGACCTTTGTGTTTTTATGCTTTAAAACGGCTTGTTCGGTATAGGCAAACTATTGCTTTAATGCCGCTTTGCGGCGGACGCAGTTTGCTTGGTTCTGCCGGATTGGAGAGGGGATTAAGGGCGGCTTCCAACTGGTTTTCTGTAAACCGAACGCCTGACGAATACGCTGAACCTGCTCCGCCTGTTTGTCGCGTTTGATGCGATAGAACAGATTTGGTTAATGGCAGATTTGTTCCTTCCATGACAAAAGGTCGTCTGAAACCTCTGTTTCGAGGTTTCAGACGACCTTTGCTTTCAGACCTTCTTAACGGCGCGGCTTATTCTTTGCCGATGCCTTTATCCAGTCCTTGCGTCAGACCGTTGATGTCGCCGCCGTTCAGACCCAACTCTTTCAAGAGGCCGTCAACCAGCGGGGCTTGGCTGCGGTAGCGCAGGGCGCTGTTGACCATTTGGTCGGCGAGGCTGGCTTGTGTGGTTTGACCGTCCGACATGCCTTCGGAGCCGTTGGCAGCGCCGCTGAATCCGCCCAAGCCGTTGACTTGCAGAATCTTGATGTCGTCGATGTTTTCCATCGGGCGCACGGATTCGCGGATGATGTCGGGCAGGTGTTTCAACAGGGCGAGGCGCACTTGCATTTCGACTTGCTCGACGCTCAGGACGTTGGCGGCTTCGTTGACGGCGCGGGTACCTTCGGCATCGACTTTGTATTGCTGCTCTTGCGCTTGTGCCAGCAGGACTTTGGCATCGGCCTCACCTTTGGCTTGCAGGCGTTGTTTCTCGGCTTCGGCTTCGGCGGCGATGCGCACGGCTTCGGCGCGGTCTTGCGCGGCCTGTTTCTCGGCTTCGGCTGCGACGGTGAGCGAAATCGCGTCTTTTTGCGCGGCTTCTTCGGCGGCAATCAGTTCGACCGCTTTGGCACGTTCGGCGCGTTCGGTTTCGCGTACGGTAATTACGCTCTCTTCTTCACGCACGGCAGCGGCGCGGGCTTTGTCGGCTTCGGCTTTGGCTTCGGATTCGGCACGCGATTTCTCGGCAACGGCGATGGCGCGGTCTTGTTCGGCAAGCTCGATGGCTTTGCGGCGTTCGACCTCCGCCTGCTCGACGGCTTGGGCTTTGCGGATGTCTTCGTTTTTAATGTCGCGTTCGGCGGCGATGCGTTTCAAATCCACTTCGCGCTCGGCGGCGATTTTGGCTTCTTCCGCCTCGCGTTTTTTCTGCGCTTCCTGCTCGGCAATGCTGGCTTCCTGTTCGGCGCGGCGCACGGCGATTTCGCGTTCTTGTTCAAGTTTGGCGTATTCTTCTTCGCGCGAGATTTTCAGGCGTTGCTGCTCGGCTTCGAGGTTTTTGGTTTTAATCGCCAAATCGGTGTCTTGTTCGATTTCGTTGCGTTTTTTGCGGCGGCCTTCGATGGTTTCGGTCAATTTGGTCAGACCTTCCGCGTCAAAAGCGTTTTGCGGGTTGAAAAACTCAAAGCTGGTCTGGTCGAGGCCGGTCAGGGAAACGGTTTCGAGTTCGAGGCCGTTTTTAAACAAGTCTTCGCTGACGACTTGTTGCACTTTCTGAACGAAATCAACACGTTTTTCGTGTAACTCTTCCATCGCCATTTCGGCGGCAACGGCGCGCAGTGCATCGACGAATTTACCTTCGACGAGGTCTTTCAATTCGTCGGGCGACATGGTTTTCATACCCAGTGTTTGCGCGGCGGTGGCGATGCTCTCCGCGCTGGGTTTGACGCGGACGTAAAATTCCGCCATCACATCGACGCGCATCCGGTCGCGGGTAATCAACGCCTGCTGCGCCGCGCGGCGCACTTCAAGACGCAGCGTGTTCATATTGACGGGGATGATTTCGTGCAGCACAGGCAGCACCATCGCGCCGCCGTTCATGATGACTTTTTCGCCGCCGAAACCGGTACGGACGAAGGAGACTTCTTTGCTGGCGCGGCGGTACAGGCGGGTGAGGATGAGGCCGAGTACGAACAGCGCGACGAGTATGACGCCGGCGATGATGCCGATGGAAACTAAGTTCATGGGTTTTCCTTTCTTGTTGTCGATATACCCTTGAGGGGCGTGGGTTCAGACGGTTTTTTTAGGGTTTAGGGTCGTCTGAAAGGTTAAAAATCTGGGGTTTTAAAGGTAGGCAGGATTCTTGAATCCGACAATTTCGGTTATGTGCAATACGGCTGAAGCGGAGCGGTTCGTCGGATTCAAGAATCCGACCTACCATTTCTGTTTTTTGCAAACCGTAGCGTGGGCTTTGCCCGCGACCTACTGCCGTTTGAATCAAACGATCATCCGAGATGTTTGCTTCGTGGGCGAAGCCCACGCTACGGACCACTTGAGGGGCGTCGGTTCAGACGGTTTTTTAGGGTTTGGGGTCGTCTGAAAGGTTAAAAATCTGGGGTTTTAAAGATAGGTCGGATTCTTGCAATCCGACAATTTCGGTTATGTGCAATACTGATGAAACGGGGCAATTTGTCGGATTCAAGAATCCGACCTGCCGAGCTTATACCTTGAATATCACTGCCAACCTGTTAATTCAATCAATGCGTTCTGGGAAACTGTTGTACAGATATTGTGTCTTCCTAAGCCCAGCAGCCCGCCGATGACTGTTGTTCCTCTGCGTTCGGTAATCAAACTGACTCCGACGATGTCACTCATATGTATACGGTCAAACTTCCTGTAAGTCCCGTCATGTCCGCCTTGATAACGGATGCGTCCGAATGCGCCGTAAATAATCAATTTTTCGCGATCAATATAAATTGATTTCCGGGTCGTCAGCCCGCTCCACCAACGTTCCACGCGCCACAGCCACAATAGCGTGAGTACAATAGCCAGCAGCCAAGTCATGTTGCTTGAAAGCGATAGATCCATCCATTTCACTATCTTCAGCCAGAGACCGCCTACGCCGATGAGACCGAACAAGAAAGCAACCAAGGGTTGAAACAACAAACCTCTGAATAACGAATGCTGAAACAGCAGTCCGTCGCCGACAACGATGACACCTCGCGGCAGCTTGTTTTTCAACGCTTCGATTCGGGATTGCATATCGCGCTCGGACTGCGCCAAATGATCCATATCTATCCCCGTTTTGTTTTTCTAATTAATTGATAAATGGTGATTCATTGCAAACCGGCGTTTATCTGTTCAGACGACCTCAATCCACCAAGCTCCCGCTCGGATTCAAAATCGCTTTAAACGTATTTCCCTCCAGCGACACCAGCAACACAGCGTCGCCCTGTTTCAACACTTCGTCGGAATCCGGTTCTGCCATCACATAATGCTGCTGCCCGTACACATCCTTCACCCGCACCTGCGCCGCGCTGCCTGCCCGCGCTTCGCCCAGCACCACCGTGCCGATGCGTCCGATTAGGCTTTCCTGCGAAACGGCGGTGGTTTCGTCTTTGGGCATGATTTTGTACAGTCCGCCCACCGTCAGGCGCACCAGCGGCAGCGAGAGGAACCATACGGCTACTGCCGCCAGCCATCCGTTCAGATAGCTGCCGAACATGGCGGCAAAGGTCGTCTGAAACAGGTAGCCCGTCAGTCCGTACACGGCAAGGAACACCACCATCAGCATCAACACCGGCACGCGCCCGACATACAGCCAGCTCAGAAACCTGACGAACACGCCCGCGTCCGCTGCGTCCAGCCCGACTTCGGCATGCGCGGTTTCGGTCAAGCTGTCGGGCAGCAGGTTGTCCAGCCAGTCGCTGATGCCGCCCGCCAGCATGGAGATGACTTCCAACACGCCGAGCAAAACCATCAGCGCGATGGCGATGCCGAAGATTTCCGTTTCGGGGGCGTTGATTAAATTCCACATATTCCGTTCCTTGTTCTGTCAACTTTCAGACGACCTTAAAATAGACTGCTTGCGAAAATTTGAATGTTTGATTGCCGTTATTCCCGCGCAGGCGGGAATCCAGAAGTTTGAGATGACGGCAATCTTCAAATAATACTTCTGAAGAATCAAGGTCTGGATTCCCGCCTGCGCGGGAATGACGGCATTAGGTATGCCTTATTTGAATTTGACCTATCCTTGCATTTCAAACAGCAATCATAGGTTGGATCAAGACCCAACGAAACTTTTTCATTCCTACGTTTTGTCGGGTTTGCCAACCCAACCTACCCTTCTGCCGTCATCCCAAACAGACATTCGGTTTTCAGACGGCCTCTTCGCTCTCAATCTCGGCGCGGCATTCAATTGGAAAGTTGACCGAGTTGGCGATGAAACACAGGCGGTGCGCTTCGTGGTGCAGTTCCAAAGCCTTGGCGCGGTCGTTTCCTGCGGCGATGGTAACGTGCGGCTTCAACACGGCGGAGACGAAACGCCCCGCGTTCCCATTCCCGCCTTCGTCCATCACCGCTTCGGCATGATCGGTGTAGACGGTAACGCAGATGCCCGCGTCGGCACACAGGTGCAGGTACCATAGTTTGTGGCAGGCAGAAACGGCGGCCAACAGCATTTCTTCGGGGTTCCAGCGGCCCGCATCGCCGCGGAAGGCCGGGTCGGCGGAACCGTGCAGGTCGGGCTTGCCCTCGGCGGAAACGGTAAAGTTGCGCAAATAAGCGGTGTAGGACGAAGTGCCTTCACCGAGATTGCCCGTCCATGTTGTCGCAGTGCGGTAGGTGTGTTTTTTGCTCATTTTGACATTCCTTTCAATTATTTACTGTTCGCGGCAATAAAGACGGTATCCGCCTTGAAACGCCGACTCTAGTTGAGCCAGGCATAAGCCGATGCGCCCGCCGCCAAACTGATGCCCAGCCACAGCAGGATTTTGGTTTCCGCCCATACGTCTTCCCAATATTTCCCCCGCAGCGCGCTGATGATTTCGGGGGTGAAACAGAATTTTACGCATTCAAGGAATTCATCCCAATCCTCAAACAGCAGGACATAAAGTACTGCGGCGGTTATCAAGGCAATCAAAACAGCAAAAATCATGGGATTATCCCTATCCGTTTTCAGACGGCCTGTGCGTACCGTAAAGAAAGGTCGTCTGAAAACGCTCCTAACTTTTCCCTAAGTCCTGCGTGTTTAAATGTCTATACCGACAACAGACGCAAAGGGAACGAAATGAAATATCCGCAGTCGCAATATATAGAACCGTTCAAACCGCTTTTGAAAAAACTGCTGCTTCCTGCCGCCGTCATTTGCGCCATTTTTCTTGCAGCAGAAGGTTTCGACCTTTACGAAGACTACGCCCAATACCGTATGGAAACCGACCCCGCGTTCGCGCAACACCACAACCGCGCCGTGTCCATCCTGCAAGGCAGAGGCTACGAGGTGCACGATTCCGACACCGACCTGCATTGGGCGAGACCCGTTTTGGAGTTTGAGGCCTACAAAGGCAGCTTGGAATACAAAATCGTGATGACTTATCCCGATTTGAACATTATCGAAGAACGCGTTGATTTATAACCGCGCCCGAACATTCTTTACTTACCCCACGTCCCGAAAGGATACGACATGAAAAAACTCTTACCGGTATTACTCTTAGGCAGCATCGCACTGACCGCTTGTGCCGCCCCTTATCCTTACGACTATTACGATGACGACTATCGTACCGACCGCTACGAGCAGCGTTATGACCGCTATGATGATCGTTACGACGACCGTTATGAGCGTGATTACGACCGTAATGAAGACTACCGTTACCGCGACGGCAAGTATTACGATGACGACTACATCGAACACCAAATTTACAGCGATCCGTCTTTCGAGCAAAAACGCGCACAAGTGATGCGGATTCTCGAACGACGCGGCTACCAAGTTCACGAAATCGAAGCCGACGACCGCCGCGGCCGCCCCGTATTGAAAGCCGAAGCCTTCAAAAACGGACGCGAATACGACATCGTTTTCTCATGGCCGGATTTACGCATCATCAGCGAACGCATCGACTACTGATCCGTTCCGCCATACGCCGCAAGGACAAGCTCCGCGCGGCGTTTTTCATTTCAGACGGCCTTTCCTGATTAAAGGCCGTCTGAAAACTTATTTTCCCGCTTTCAATGCCGCCAACCGTTCGGCAATACGGTTGTTGCGGCTCAAGTCTTCCAATTCCTTCAATTTTGCCAACTGCGCCGCATCGGTGCTGCTGTGTACCGCGTTCTGACGACCCATCACGCGGTCAAAAGCGTTGCCGCTTTTTTCGGCATCACGGGCGATGCGGTTGAGGTCGCTGCCGCCTGCCGCTTTGCCTGCCCCCGTGCTTTGCTGCGCGGCACGCCAGTCTTGCAACTGCTGCTGCATCTCGCGTTTTTTCGCCTGCAAGGCGGCGATAAAGCCTTCAAGTTCTTTTTCCTGCGCGGCACAGTCGGCAATGGTGTTTTCCAAAACAGGCAGACGCGCTTCGATGTCCATCTGTTCGGCGATGCCCGCCTCGGCAAGATCGTCGCGCCCCGCGGCTACGGCGGCTTGCAGGTTGGCATCGATGGCTTCGTGGCGGTTGCTCTCGTCCGCCATTTTCTTGGCGGCAAGGTGTTTCTGCGCCAACACTTTGCCCAATTCAGCACGCACTTCGTCCACCGCCCGCTCGATTTCGCGGATGCTCTCGTTCATTACTGCTTCGGGCGCAAGGTTCTCCGCCGCATCAATCAAGGCATGAAAGCCGCCGCTCACCAGACGGCCCACTCTGCGGGATAGGGTTTCGCTCATTTGGATTTTCCTTTCAATAAAATGTGTTTGATTTAAGTTGGCACGGGGATAATCAACCGTCCGTCATTCCCGCGCAGGCGGGAATCCAGACCTTGCGTTTTCGGAATATTCGGGAATGGCAACCTATACAGGAATAGCGGCAAACAAATACTTCTATTTCATGCGCCCCATTTTTTCAGACGACCTCAAACCTCGCCCGCCTGCTGCACAATCTTCGCCAGTTTCAAAGTGTTTTCAAGCTGTTGCAGCACGGTATCGTCGTATGCCGCGCCTTTGCCGGTTACGGCGAGCTGCAAGATGCTGTCGGTCAGGCGGACGATGCGCCACATCAGTTCGCGTTCGTATTTTTTCAAACTGTCGAGGTCGGCTTCTTCGGGCAGGTCGGCGGCAAGCGTTGCGCCCAAGTCGGGCAGCTGCTCAAACAATCGCGCCACGATATGCGAATGCACCCCCGCCTGCTTTTCCGCGTGCAGCACGTCATGTTTCGCCGCTTGGAAAAACTGCTCCTGCGCCGTCAGTGCGGAACCGTAATCGCGCGTCTGCGTATGCGCCAAACGCGCCTGCTTGAGCAGCTCGCGGATTTTTTCAGACGGCGTATTCGCGCCTTCGATTTTTAATTCAGCAATAAAATCAGCGTCTTCCTGAGTAATTCGCACGCTGACTGGGATACGGTTTGTCGCATTCATATTCGTTTGATTTGGTTTGTATTCATTTGTATACAAATATACAAGATGAAATGACAAGGCGCAATATTTGAAATGGTTTATTTTTGTAAACCCTAAAACTCGCTGAAACACATTTGCGGATACATGGGGAGAACCGAGCTTTTCCTTTATAATCCATCCATCTATTTTTCACTTATCTCAAGCAGGTTCACCATGTCCAAACCCACTCTCCTCCTCGTTGACGGCTCTTCTTATCTCTACCGCGCTTATCACGCGATGGCGCAGTTGTCCGCGCCTGACGGTGCGCCTACGGGTGCGCTTTACGGCGTGTTGAACATGCTGCGCCGGCTGCGGGCGGATTATGTGCACGATTATTGCGCGGTGGTGTTTGATGCGAAGGGCAAGAATTTCCGCCACGAGATGTTCCCCACCTATAAGGCGACGCGCCCGCCAATGCCGGACGATTTGCGCCCGCAGGCGGAAGCTTTGCCGGATTTGGTGCGGCTGATGGGCTGGCCGGTGCTGGTGATTCCGCAAGTCGAAGCGGACGACGTTATCGGCACGCTGGCGGCGATGGCCGGCGAAGCGGGTTGGAATGTGGTGGTGTCCACCGGCGATAAGGACATGGCGCAGCTGGTGAACGAGCGCGTGACGCTGGTGAACACGATGAGCGGCGAAACGCTCGACATTGAAGGCGTGAAGGAAAAATTCGGCGTGCGCCCCGACCAAATCCGCGATTATCTCGCGCTGATGGGCGACAAGGTGGACAATGTGCCGGGCGTGGAAAAATGCGGCCCGAAAACGGCGGTGAAGTGGCTGGAAGCCTACGGCTCGCTGGCTGGTGTGATGGAACACGCTGCGGAAATCAAGGGCAAGGTCGGCGAAAACCTGCAAGCCGCGCTGCCACAACTGCCGCTTTCGTATGATTTGGTGACGATTAAAACCGATGTGGATTTACACACCGAGCTTTCAGACGGCCTCGAAAGCCTGCGCCGCACTTCGCCGAAATGGTCGCAGCTTGCGGTCGATTTCAAACGCTGGGGCTTCCGCACTTGGCTGAAAGAAGCGGAAAGCCGTATGCACGAAGCGGCGGACGGCGATTTGTTCGGCAGCGATACGATAGGCGAACAGGCTGCGTTGGACATGGAAACGTCGTCTGAAAAAATCATAGAACATGCCCCAGCCCCCAAAAAGCTGGATTATCAATCCGTTATCACCGAAGCGCAGTTTGCCGCTTTGTTGGACAAACTGTCGCAGGCGAACAAAATCGGTATTGATACGGAAACCACTTCCCTAGACGCAATGAACGCCGCGCTGGTCGGCATCAGCATCGCGTTCCAAGCAGGCGAAGCGGTTTACATCCCCGTAGGGCACAGCCTGACCGCCGCCCCTGAACAACTTGATTTGCAAGACGTATTAGGTCGTCTGAAACCGCATTTGGAAAATCCCGCCCTGAAAAAAATCGGGCAAAACCTCAAATACGACCAACACGTTTTCGCCAACTACGGCATCGCCCTGAACGGCATTGCCGGCGACGCCATGCTCGCTTCCTACATCATTGAGAGCCATCTCGGACACGGCTTGGACGAATTGTCCGAACGCTGGCTGGGCTTGGAAACCATTACCTACGAATCGCTATGCGGCAAAGGCGCGAAGCAGATCGGTTTTGCCGACGTCGCCATCGGGCAGGCGACCGAATACGCCGCCCAAGACGCCGATTTCGCCCTGCGCCTCGAAGCGCACCTGCGCGCGCAAATGGACGCCAAACAGCTTGAAATGTATGAAAAAATGGAGCTGCCCGTCGCGCAGGTATTGTTTGAAATGGAACGCAACGGCGTGCAAATCGACCGCGCCGAACTCGCCCGCCAAAGCGCAGAACTCGGCGCCGAACTGATGAAGCTCGAACAAGAAGCCTACGCCGCCGCAGGCCAGCCGTTCAACCTCAACTCGCCCAAACAGCTGCAAGAAATCCTGTTCGACAAAATGGGCATCCCCACCAAAGGCCTGAAAAAAACCGCCAAAGGCGGCATTTCCACCAACGAAGCCGTGCTCGAACAGCTCGCGCCCGACTACCCCCTGCCCAAAATCATCCTGCAAAACCGCAGCCTGGCGAAACTCAAATCCACCTACACCGACAGACTGCCCGAAATGATTTCCCCCAAAGACGGCCGCGTGCATACCACCTACGCCCAAGCCGTCGCCATCACCGGCCGCCTCGCCAGCAACAACCCCAACCTGCAAAACATCCCCATCCGCACCGCCGAAGGCCGCCGCGTGCGCCGCGCCTTCACCGCACCGCAAGGCAGCGTCATCGTTTCTGCCGACTATTCCCAAATCGAGCTGCGCATCATGGCGCACCTCTCCGGCGACAAAACCCTCATCGCCGCGTTCCAAAACGGCGAAGACGTACACCGCCGCACCGCCGCCGAAGTATTCGGCATCGCCCCCGAAAACGTTTCGTCCGAACAACGCCGCTACGCCAAAACCATCAACTTCGGCCTCATTTACGGCATGGGCCAATACGGCCTCGCCAAATCGCTGGGCATAGACAACCTGTCCGCCAAAACCTTCATCGACCGCTACTTCGCCCGCTACCCCGGCGTCGCCGAATACATGCAGCGCACCAAAGAACAAGCCGCCGCGCAAGGCCACGTCGAAACCCTGTTCGGCCGCCGCCTCTACCTGCCCGACATCCGCAACAAAAACGCCAACGCCCGCGCCGGAGCCGAACGCGCCGCCATCAACGCCCCCATGCAGGGCACCGCCTCCGACCTCATCAAACGCGCCATGATAGACGTATCCCACTGGCTGGTTTCAGACGACCTGAAGAGCAAACTGATTATGCAGGTGCATGACGAACTGGTGTTGGAAGTGCCCGAAGCCGAACTGGATTTGGTGAAAGAAAAACTGCCGCAGATTATGGCGAAAGTGGATGAAGGGATGTTGAAAGTGCCGCTGGTGGCTGAGGTGGGTGTGGGTATGAATTGGGAAGAAGCGCATTGAGATGGTACGGCGTTTAACCGATTGTTTTGAGAAAGGGATAAGACAATGAATGTTCGAAGTTTAATTGACGAAGGTGTAGCATTATTCAATAACGAAAAATTTGACGAAGCGATTGAAAAGCTGAATCAGGCTTTAGATGGAATTGAAGATAAAAATAGCCAAATTCAAGAGCAAAACGATATTCAGTTTTGGCTTGGCCGTTGCTACTTAGAGCAGGCGCTAAAAGCCAAAGGCAAGGAGTCGGAACAGTTATTTGAACAGGCAGTTGAACACCACCAACAGCAATTGAGTCTTGCCGCACAATTGGCAGACAAGCAAAACAGCATTCAACGACAAACCTATGCCCAATCTTGGTTAGGCTACTGCTATTTCGAGCAGGCGAAGAAGGCCAAAGGCAAGGAATCGGAACAGTTATTTGGACAGGCAGTTGAATATTTCCAACAGCAATTGAGTCTTGCCGAGCAGCTGGCAGACAAGCAAAACAGCCTTCAACAACAAATCAATGCCGAGGGTTGGCTGGGTCGTTGTTATTTCGAGCAGGCGATGAAATCCAAAGGCAAGGAGTCGGAACAGTTATTTAAACAGGCAGTTGAGCATTTCCAACGATTGTTAGAATTTGTCAAACAGCTGGAAGATAAGCAAAACAGCCTTTACGTAAAAATCAATGCCCAATATTGGTTTGGTCGTTGTGATTTCGCACAAGCAATTTCTATTAAAAATAGTAAGGATAATGCGAAAATTTTGTTAAAAAGGGCTGCTGGACACTTTTTGTATGTTTTGGAACAACTGGAACAATTAGATGATGAACTGGAAAAGAAAAAACTCCAAAGGAAAATTTATCGGTATTTAAAGGAAATTTATTTTCTTAGAGCAATATGGACGCTCTACTTTAAGTGGAAAAAACAAGAAATACAGGAAAATTTATTTGAAAACCGAGAGGGTAATTTAACTGATGCTATCTCAACTATTCTGGCGGTTTTAAATATTCCGCCTTTCGAATTGGGTGAGATTCCTCTTGCCCATTACACTTCGCCTTCAGTATGCGAAAGATTATTCGGCATTGTCAGCGATCAAACTAATGATAAAGCCGATGATAAAGACCCTATTGACAGTAACAAAGTCAGTCCGATGAGAATCGGTAGCTCCACTTATATGAACGATCCGACTGAAGGTGAAGGACTGTTAGAGTTGTTGAATCTGCAAGATTTGGAATTGGAAAATAAGGCTGATTGTCCTGTCCATAATGCTTTCTTTACCTGTTTTTCCAGCCGCGTCAACGATTTGAACCAGTTCCGTCTATATGGTAAAGAAAACAGCGTAGAAGCATCGGGTTGCTGCTTGGTATTTAATAAAAGCGGGGATTGGTTGAAAGAGCCTGATATTTCTGCTTCGTTCAAAAGTTTCACAAATAAACAGAATGAAGGTTTCAAAGAACCAATAGAGGCAGATGGAGCGGGTTTAGAAGATGAAAACCTGCCACTTTATCAGGTAGCTTATATCGCTTATCAAGATGAATATATTGCTGAGGAGAAATGTGGGAAATGGTTGTTGAATAAGAATAATCAAAGTTTTGGTATCCGATTAAAGCCTATCGGAAAAAATCCAAGTTGGCATCAATTGCGTATCGACAAGCTTGAAGAAGCGTTGATAGAGTTAATGGAAAAATCTAATAATATCAGCGATGAAAACAAAAAAGCTTTGGAATATATCCGCTATCTGTTTAAAGATTTTGCTTTCCGCGACGAGGAAGAGTTCCGCCTGCTGAAAATCGAACAAATCGGTTCGGATAACATCAAATATTGCCAAACCACAAAATCCGTCTATCTGCCTTATGCCGATATACGCGATATTGTGGATGAAGTGATTTTGGGGACGAATTACGAAAAGAGCGGAAAAGAGCGCAAGGCGGAAGTGTTTCAGCATTTGATGCGGAAATATTATCCAAACGTTAAAGTTTCCCGCTCGTCGTTGCCGATTAATGCCAATCCGCCGATTAAGAAGGATTAGCCGGCAGTAGGTCGGATACTTGTATCCGACAAAAGCCTGCCATCTCAAAAGCCGTCAGATTCGAGAATCTGACCTACCCAACTGGGCATTGGTGTAGCACGCGGCAGTTGAACCTCAAAATCCATCCAAGGTCGTCTGAAAACCCGTTACAGAGCCAGCCGTAGCAACTGTATTTTTCACCCCGTCGGGCAAAAATACCAAAACTCAAATCAA
>JVVZ01000013.1:0-1012 GCA_001062585.1 Neisseria meningitidis | reverse complement strand
GAAACCAAACCATTTCACTATTTTTTTCTTTTTCATAAACTTTGCCTATTATTTCAAAACCACTTCAATTGGAGGGTTACAACGATATTCTTTCAAAGATGAAAATATCAGCAGATCCCCGCCTAGTCTGTTTAAATCTCGCCATTTGTTGAAATGGCTGTTCCTAACTGGGTAGAAACGGTCTTCCGGCTTAGAATCGAAAAGAGAAGGGGGGCTGCTATATAGGCTGAGGCTGCTATAATCTCTTTTTTCTTATCTGAAAGCTGATGGCTATAAAACACATCAAATCCTGTATGATTCCAATGCCCTAGGTATTGATCTCCGCCATTATCGTTAAGAAAATCAAATGTATCTCGGATATAGAGATAAACGCTTTCTATAATTAATTTATTTCCAGGCATGCGGTATTTTCTGATGGCAGCAGCTAATGTGCAGCCAGCAACCGTACCGAAAAATTCGTCTTTCAATACACTTTACAAATATTGAATATCTACGGTTTAATACAAAGTCCATCATATTGTTTAACATCGGAAATTTTCTGATTTTCATCCAGGTAAATTTCCATGGTACAAAAGGTTATATCTTCTTTTAAAAAGATAGTTGTTTCATGTTTTGATATTAAAATAATACCATCTGGCTCAGATGACCAATCGAATGGAAAATAAAAAGTTACATTATTAGTAAAAAAAGGACGCAAGTATTCCTTACTACCATCACTCCTAATTAAGGTGATACTAGTGCGCTTACCTTCATTATAGTAAAAATATGTTACCTTAGGGTGGAGATTTTTATAAAAATAACATAATAAAAAGATACATAAAACCATTAAAATTTTTTTATTCATAATCTATAACTTATTTTTACTTTCTAAATAAGTATACCTTTTTCTTGCATCTGGCAATTCACAGAGAGATTTTTTATCTCTTCTCCCATCCCCGTTATTCGCCAATACTCAACCAACCCAAATATCAATATAAAGAAACCAAACCATTTCACTATTTTTTTCTTTTTC
>JVVZ01000121.1:0-4603 GCA_001062585.1 Neisseria meningitidis | reverse complement strand
TTCACTTGGTGCTTCAGCACCTTAGAGAATCGTTCTCTTTGAGCTAAGGAGAGGCAACGCCGTCCTGGTTTAAAGTTAATCCACTATATTTGGATTGCGGCTTAATCGGGTTTTATGCAGTGTATTGATAAATATTGAGAAAATAATGTCTTGTTACTCTCTTTATATTGTGTCAAAACACGGATATTTAAAAGCTGTTCTACGAACGAATGAGTTTGATATCGCTCAGACTCAGCCTGATAAAAAAGGCTGAATAAAAGCGATAGCTTTGTTATAATGAAACTATAGAGATTTCCATCAGTTTCTTGGCATTGCGCCGTTTTATCCATATCAACGAAAGAGGAAAACAAAATGTTTCCAGAATATCGCGATTTAATTTCAAAATTAAAACAAGAAGATGCGCATTTTGCACGATTGTTTGACGAGCATAACGAGCTGGATGACAAAATTACCGGTTTGGTAAACAACCCTGTTACCAGCGGCTCTGAAGAAATCGAAGAGCTGAAAAAAGCTAAATTGAAACTGAAAGACGAGTTGTACGCTCTTCTGCAAAAAGCAGCAGGCAAATAATTCGAGTTTCTCAGGTCGTCTGAAACCGATATCGGGATTTCAGACGACCTTTTTGTTCGCGGATGAAACGTGGGACGGGATAAGGCAAGGCAATTACAGACAATAAACAGGTGCTGGTTTATTGCATGAATACAAAGCAAAGGTCGTCTGAAAACGGATTTTTGTTTTCAGACGACCTTTTTCATTCCATTTACAGCCATTGTGCTAAGGATTCGGTATCCAAGTCCCATTGCCAGACGCCGTTGTCCGTGCCGTCCAATCCGCGCAGGAAGAGGTATCGGATGGCGAGTTTGGGTAACGGCTTGCCGCGCAGTTTGAAATAGCGGGCTACGGCGATGGCGTAGATGAGCGCTTGCAGGTAGTAGTGGTGGTCTGCTACGGCTTCGTTCATGGCTTGTTGCGTATAGGCTTCGGCGTTGTCGCCCAGATGGTTGGATTTGTAATCGATGATGCACACGAGGTCGTCTGAATCTTGGCAGACCATGTCGATGAAGCCGTTGAGAAAACCTTGTACGTCTTGGAAATCCAATCTTTCCGTGGCTTCGATACATTCCGGCGGCAGTGAACTGTTTTCGCGGGCAAACCAGCGGCGCAGGTCATGGAGTTTGAAGTCTTCGGTGTAGAGGGTGAACCCCATTTCAGGAAGGCGGCGCTCGGGTGGGATTTCAGACAGGCTTTGTGCAGAAAGGCGCGTTTTGCGGCAGGTGTCGAGCATTTGTTTGACGGCATCTGTCCAGAGTAGGTCGAAGCCGTAGCGGGTTAAGGTTTCGGCTATCAGGCTGCTTTGGCTTTCGGCGCTTTGGGCAAAGTCGAATTTCTCCAACATTTCATGCAGGCAGACGCCGGCATTGGCGCCGCGCGGGAAATGGTGGATGTCGGCATTTGGGAGGTCGTCTGAAACGGGAAGGGCGGTTTCAGACGACCTTTCTGTGTCGGCGGCGGTTTCTGCGGGATCGAGTGCGGGTTGTAATTCTTCGCGCTCGTCGTCTCGGGTTTTGACTTGGCGGCTGAGGCCGGTAAAGCTGGTATGCCTGATGAACTGAAATCCGCGGGCAGGGATAACGGCGGCTTGATAGAGGTCGTCTGAAAGATGGCGGTTTTGCGCGGCAGCAGGTTGCGGCGCGTCTTCGGAAAAGCTGAAGTCGGTATGTTCGGGGGGATTTTTGAGGAAACGCAGCCAGTTGTTTTTCAGCATTTGCAGCTCGCCTAGGGCTTTGTTTGCTTTGCGTTCTTGTTCATAAGCTTGGCGGGTAGACACCCGATTGCTGTCGGTGCTGCCTTCAAGCAGGTAGGCAAAAGGGGAATCGGCGGTATCGCCGCAATGGGCGGCATAAAGGACGAGCTGCTCTTCGGCACGGGTCAGCGCGACGTAAAGCAGGCGCAGGCGTTCCGCCATTTCTTCGTCGGCAAGGTGGATGCGGTCTTCATCGTTGAGTTGCGATTTGGCAAGCAGTTCCGTGGTGTGGTCGGCGGTGTGGAGGATTTGCCAATCGGCGGGCTTCATGTCTTTCGCGTCCCAAACGAAAGGGCAATAGACCAAAGGATATTGCAAACCTTTGGAGGCATGCATGGTGACAATTTTGACCAGTGCTTCGTCGCTTTCAAGCCGTAACAGCCCTGATTCGCCGACAGATCGGTCTTGCGCCAGGCTGATTTGGTCGTTGAGCCATTGATGTAGGGCGGCGGGGCTGAGGCTTTGTCCTTCTTCTTCTGAGAGGCACTCTAAAAGCTGATGGAAATTGGTGAGGCCGCGCTCGTCGCCGCGTGCAAGCAGTTCGGTTTCGATGCCGTGCAACGAGGAGAAGTGTTGCAGCGCGGCATAAATCCCGCTTTTCCGCCAAATGGCAACGGATTCGGCGGAGGTGTTTATCCAGTTTAATAATTCGGCTTCATTGCGGTTGAGTTGATACAGGGCTTGCGCGTCGTAGCCGAACAATGTGCCGGATAAGACGAAGCGCAGCGAGCCGATTTGTCCGGGATTGAGCCAGTAATCCAACAGCGCGGCAAGGGCGAGGGCTTCCGGCGTGGTGAAAACCGATTCTCTTGAGAGCAAAACGCTTTGTATGCCGCGCGTTTTCAACGCTTTTGCCACCATAACGCCTTCGTTGAACGTTCTGACCAAGACGGCAATGTCGCCCGAAACGACCGGTCTGTCTTTGAATTTCAGACGACCTTCGGCAGCCTCGTTGAGCGTGTGGGCAATTTCGTCGGCGCAATATTCGGATGCACGGCGGCGCAAGATGTCTTTGTTGAGCACTTCGTCGTCTTTGCCGTTGAGCCAGCGTATCTGTATGGCAGTTTGGGGCGGCGAAAGCCGGCTTTCGGAACGTGCGGCGCCGACTTCGGTATAGTCTATGCCGTCCAAGACGAAAGGGCGGTTTTTGCAGCGGAACAATGCGCCTATGCCGTTAATCAGCTTGGCATGGCTGCGGTAATTGGTCGCCAGCGTGTAGCTGTGTTGCGCGTCGGCTGCGGCTTGCAGATAGGCGTAAATGTCGGCACCGCGAAAGCTGTAAATCGCTTGTTTCGGGTCGCCGACTAGGAATAAGGGCTTGTTTTGGTTGATAAAGATTTTTCGGAAGATTTCGTATTGCAGCGGGTCGGTGTCTTGAAATTCGTCAATCAAGGCGATTCGCCAGTTTTGCGCCACCGCCTGAGCCAGTGAATCGGCCTGCGGGTTGTCGGTCAGGGCGTCATAAACATCCAGCAGCAAATCGTCGAAACCGCGTTCGCGTTTGGATTTTTTCTGCTCGTTCAGACTGGAGTTAAGATGGTCGAGCAGGTCGAGGTGGAGCAGGGTAAGCGTCTCTTCTTCGGCTTGCGCGATGGCAGCCGAATCCGCGCCGAGATTCGCCAATATCTGCAAATCGGCAAAGGCGGCAGCATCGGGAGTATTGCCTTTTTTGACTTTGGACGCTAAAGCTTCTACGGCAAACATGGGCAGCTTTTCTGCCGTTGTTTTGCTAAAAGAAGGAAGGGCATCGGATTGGGAGGCGGAGTGGAGTTCGAGAAAGACGGTCTTGAATGTTTTTTCTTGATAGGATTGCCCATTTAATATCGGACGGATGCGCCAGAATGTTTCTTCCAAAGCGTCCAGTTTGGAACGCACTTTTTCCCATGTTTTCCGAAAGTTTTCCTGCGCGGCGACTAGGTCTGCTTCGGGTCGTCTGAAAACCAAATACGGACGGCTGACGAACTTTTGTATTGCCACCAGCATGGTTTGCGGCGTTTGGCGGCGTTGGAATACCAACTTCGCTAAAACGGGATGATCGACGATGCGGTCGCGCCAAAAATCTTGAGCGGGAATCAGCAGGCGGTCGCGGTTGTCTTCAGTCAACTCGACATCCATAGGCGTGCGGCACAAAAACGCATAATCGCGCAAAATGCGTTGGCAGAAGCCGTGAATGGTATAAATCGCGGCGTTGTCGAATTGCCCGATGGCAGCCTTGAGGCGGACAATCAGCCGCGCCCGACTTTCTTGAGCCAATGCCTGTTTGAGCAAACCGGTCAGAAACACATCGCCCGGATGATTGTCTCGGCAGTATGCTGCGAGGTCGTCTGAAAGATTGTCCGTATCCTCCACGCTCTCCAAAGCCTGCAATACTTCGTCCAAACGTGCGCGCAGACGGGTTTTCAATTCCGCTGTCGCCGCCTTGGTAAAAGTAACGGTCAAAATGCTTTCGACCGGCATCTGCTCAAGCACGACCAAGCGCGTGAACAAAGCCGCAATGCCATAGGTTTTGCCCGTGCCGGCAGAGGCTTCAATCAGATTGGTACCTGCTATGGGGATGCTTAGGGGATCGAAGGCTGGAATGGAGGCGTTGGCGGGCATGATAAAAGGAGGGAAGTACAGATAGAAGGCGTAATCATAGCAGAGGTCGTCTGAAAACGGTGGGGAGCTTGGGGGTGAAAACGAGCTTTGGCTTGTTGTATGGCAGGCTTGCGATTTTCGGTTGCGTTCCGTTGGATTTATAGTGGATTAAATTTATAGTGGATTAAAATTGCAATGATACGGCGTTGCCAACGCCCTTAT
>JVVZ01000120.1:0-4085 GCA_001062585.1 Neisseria meningitidis | reverse complement strand
GGTGCTGAAGCACCAAGTGAATCGGTTCCGTACTATCTGTACTGTCTGCGGTTTAGTCGCCTTGTCCTGATTTAAATTTAATCCACTATAGTTTCCTATCGTGTCTGTTGTATCGTGTGCTGCTTTGTTGTTTGCGCTGTTTAAGATTGAATCGGCGATGGCAAAATCATTGCCAACCCATACAAACAAAAAAGCCGTATTCCCTAAGAAATACGGCTTTCTCAATATCACGATAAACTCGGATTATTCTTCAGAACCAGTGTAAGGACGGATGCTGACCGTTTTACGGTTCAGCGCGCCTTTGGTTTTGAATTCAACATAACCGTCAACTTTGGCGAACAAAGTGTGGTCTTTGCCCATGCCTACGTTGTCACCGGCGTGGAATTTGGTACCGCGTTGGCGGACGATGATGGAACCTGCCGGAATCAGCTCGTTGCCGTAGGCTTTTACGCCCAAGCGTTTGGCTTCTGAATCGCGACCGTTGCGGGTGCTACCGCCTGCTTTTTTACTTGCCATTTGTAATACTCCTAAGTTTCAAAAATTAGGCGATTGCCACGATTTCGATTTGGGTGAAATTTTGGCGATGGCCTTGGCGTTTTTGGTAGTGTTTACGGCGGCGCATTTTGAAAATGCGTACTTTCTCGCCGCGACCATGGGCTACTACTTTAGCTGTTACTTTTGCGCCTTCGATAAAAGGAGCACCAACTTTTACAGATTCGCCGTCAGCAATCATCAAAACTTCGGTCAGTTCGATTTGGCTGTCGAGTTCGGCAGGTATCTGTTCTACTTTCAATTTTTCGCCAACGGCAACTTTATATTGTTTGCCGCCGGTTTTTACGACCGCGTACATACTCAACTCCATGAGAATTATGGTTAATATCCCGCACACCATTGTGCGAAACACGGCATTCTATTGCTATTTGCCTGTTTTGTCAAAGTTTATTTCGTTTGTGGGGTCAGGGTCGTCTGAAAGATGTGTCAAACGGGCTTTGCTGCTATAATCGCGCGTTGGATTGCCGATATTTTTTATGCGGCAATATTATTTCCGCCTTATACCCAACCCATTTATTTATACGGCAAGCCTGCTTCATTTTGCTGACTGAGAATGTGTTATGCTCGAAAATCTGCCTTATTTCCAACGCCATCTGCCTGAAGACCTTTCGCGGGTCAATGAGGTGATCAACCAAGCGGTTCAGTCTGATGTTGCGCTGATTTCGCAAATCGGTACTTATATTATCAGTGCCGGCGGTAAGCGTCTGCGTCCGATTATGACGATTTTGGCAGGTAAGTCGGTCGGCTATGATGGAGATAAGCTGTATGCTTTGGCGGCAATGGTGGAATTTATCCACACTTCGACCTTGCTGCATGACGATGTTGTCGATGAAAGCGATTTGCGCCGCGGACGCGAAACGGCGAATAATCTGTTCGGCAACGCAGCGGCGGTGTTGGTCGGCGACTTCTTATATACACGCGCTTTCCAATTGATGGTTGATTCCGGCAGTATGCGCATTTTGGAAGTCATGGCGGATGCAACCAATATTATTGCTGAAGGTGAGGTCATGCAGCTGATGAACATCGGCAATACCGATATTACTGAAGCGCAATATGTTCAAGTGATTCAATATAAAACGGCCAAATTGTTTGAAGCGGCCGCGCAGGTTGGCGCGATTTTGGGCAATGCCGCCCCCGAGCATGAGCAGGCGTTGAAAGACTACGGCATGTATGTCGGTACAGCGTTCCAAATTATTGATGATGTTTTGGATTATTCGGGAGAAACCGAAGAAATCGGTAAAAACGTCGGCGACGATTTGGCAGAAGGCAAACCGACTTTGCCGCTGATTTATCTGATGCGCAACGGTTCGAAACAAGTGGCGGACGATGTGCGCCACGCTCTGGAAAATGCGGATCGCAGCAGTTTCCAAAAAATCCATGATTATGTTGTCCATTCCGATGCGCTGACTTATTCGATTTCCGAAGCACGAAAAGCCGTTGAGCAAGCTGTGGCTTCTTTGGCAGTATTGCCCGATAGCGAAGTCAAGCAGGCGATGATTCAGTTGGCCGAGGAATCATTGGCACGGGTTTCTTAAATCCGATGAATTTCAATTTCGTCCCGATGTTTTTGGTGACGCTGATTTTTCTCGGCGTCGTCAGCAACAACAACTCGATTACGATTTCCGCAGCAATTTTGCTGTTAATGCAACAGACTGCTTTGTCGCAATATATTCCTTTCATGGAAAAACACGGCTTGCATTTTGGGATTATTTTGCTGACAATCGGGGTCTTAAGCCCGCTGGTTTCAGGAAAGGTTCAGATTCCGTCCTTGTCGGAATTTGTCAATTTTAAAATGATTGCCGCCGTATTAATCGGCATCCTTGTCGCTTGGCTGGCAGGACGCGGCGTACCGCTGATGAGTGAACAACCTGTTTTGGTAACAGGTCTTTTAATTGGTACGGTTATCGGTGTGGCGTTTATGGGCGGCATTCCAGTCGGCCCACTGATTGCCGCGGGATTATTATCGTTTATTGCAGGAAAAGTTTAACACGCTCGCCATAGTTCAACGGATAGAACGTATGCCTCCTAAGCGTAAAATACAGGTTCGATTCCTGTTGGCGAGGCCATAAAACACAAAGAGGTCGTCTGAAATTTTCAGACGACCTCTTTGTGTTTTCTATGAACGGGAATCGTAAATCGTTCTGTCGGACTGCATCAAGATTCTTGTGCCGGCAGCATCTGCTTTTGAGGATGTTGGGAGTGCAGTGTCGTCAGCTTCTTCGTCAAGATATTCAAAATCACACCGTAGGCCGGCAGGAAAAAGAGGGTGCAGATGGTGAGTTTGAACAGATAATCGACAAAAGCGATGCCCTGCCAGTTTGCCGCCATAAATTCATCGCTGCCTGCGTAGAAGGCAATGGCGAAAAATACCAATGTATCCAGGGCGTTGCCGATGACGGTTGATGCGGTCGGGGCGATCCACCACGCTTTCAGACGACGTAATTTGTTGAACACAAAAATATCAAGGATTTGTCCGAGTGCGTAAGCGGTAAAGCTGGCTAAGGCGATGCGTCCGACAAAGGTATTGAATTCGGATAGCGCGCCTAAGCCTGTCCAGCTGCCGTCGTGGAACAAAACGGAAAAGATGTAGGAAAGCAAAAGAGCGGGGAACATGACCCAAAAGATAATCCGCCGTGCCAAGTGCGAACCGAAAATGCGGACGGTCAGGTCGGTGGCAAGGAAGATGAAGGGAAAGGAAAACGCGCCCCAAGTGGTGTGGATGCCGAAAATTTGGAAGGGGAACTGCACCAGATAGTTGCTGGCGGCAATGATGAGGATATGGAAAAGCACCAGCCAGAAGAGCGCCTTCTGTTGTTGCGCTGTTGTAAATTCGTACATGGAAATCTTTCGGAAAGGCTTTCAGACGACCTTCTCGTGAAAAAGGTCGTCTGAAAATGCGTAAAAGGGGATGGATTATTGGCTGTCGTGTTCAAACAGGCGTTTGCGTGCCAATGCTTCGAACTCGGTACCTGCCTTGCCGTAATTGGCAAAAGGATGAATGGCGATGCCGCCGCGCGGTGTGAATTCGCCGAAAACTTCGATGTATTTCGGATCCATCAGGGCGATCAGGTCTTTCATGATGATGTTGACGCAGTCTTCATGGAAATCGCCGTGGTTGCGGAAGCTGAAGAGATAGAGTTTCAGGGATTTGCTTTCCACCATTTTGATATGCGGGATATAGCGGATGTAGATGGTGGCAAAGTCGGGCTGCCCGGTCATGGGGCAGAGGCTGGTGAATTCGGGACAGACGAACTTGACGAAATAGTCGTTGTCGGGATGTTTGTTGTCGAATGCTTCAAGAATTTCGGGAGCGTAGCCGGTCGGATATTGGGTTTTTTGATTGCCCAAAAGAGAGATGCCTTGCAGCTCTTCGGTATTGCGGGACATGAGGGTTTCCTTAGTTTTTTAATGTGGGAGGTTTTCGAACCACGAAAGGCGGATTGTAATATAAGGGGAACTATGTTTGTGATTTTTTTGATAATTATAGTGGATTAACTTTAAACCAGTACGGCGTTGCCTCGCCTTAGCTCAAA
>JVVZ01000119.1:0-23204 GCA_001062585.1 Neisseria meningitidis | reverse complement strand
CTCTTTGAGCTAAGGCGAGGTAACGCCGTCCTGGTTTAAAGTTAATCCACTATAATTTTCATGGGAGGTTGGCTGAATCAGGTAATTTATAGCAAAAGGTCGTCTGAAAACCGGAATCGGGATTTCAGACGACCTTTTGATAAGACGGGCGGTTTATTTGTTTTCTGCTTCTTCAAAGCCGACGACTTCCAAGCCGAAGCCGGTCAGGCCTGTGAAGGCGGACGGCTGTCCTAACACGCGCAGTTTGCCGACGTTGAGGCCGGCGAGGATTTGCGCGCCGATGCCGTAGCTTTTGCTGTCCCATTTGTAGGCTTGGTTGGCGCCTTTGGGCAGGGTGCGGTCGAGCAGGGTGGCGCCGTCTTCGGTGCGGTGCAGGAGGATGACGACGCCGCTTTCGGCTTGCTGGATGCGTTCAAGGGCTTTGGGCAGCGACCAGGAATGGCGCGGGTTGGCTTGGATGAAGTCCATGACGCTGAAGGGTTCGTGTACGCGGACGAGGGTCTCGGTGTCGGCGGTGGGCTTGCCTTTAACGAGGGCAAGGTGGGTTTCGCCGGAGAGTTTGTCGACGTAAACGTGTTGCTGGAATTCGCCCCACGGGGTTTGTACGGGGGCGTTGCCCATGTCTTCGAGCAGGCTTTCGGTGCGGCTGCGGTATTCGATAAGGTCGGTAATCGTGCCGATTTTGAGGTTGTGTTCTTCGGCGAACTTCATCAGTTCGGGCATACGCGCCATGGTGCCGTCGTCGTTGATGATTTCGCAGATGACGGCGGCGGGGATGAGTCCGTTCATTTGTGCCAAGTCGACGCCGGCTTCGGTGTGTCCGGCGCGTACTAGGACGCCGCCTTTTTGCGCACGCAGGGGGAAGATGTGGCCGGGTTGGACGATGTCTTCGGGTTTGGCGGTCGGGGAAACGGCGGTTTGGATGGTCAGGGCGCGGTCGGCGGCGGAAATGCCGGTGGTGATGCCTTGCGCCGCTTCGATGGAAACAGTAAAGTTGGTGCCGTATTGCGCGCCGTTTTTCTGGGTCATCATGGGCAGGCCGAGCCGCTCGACCATGCTGCCTTCCATCGGCAGGCAAACCAGTCCGCGCGCGTGTTTGATCATGAAGTTGATGGCTTCGGGGGTGACGAACTGCGCCGCCATCAGCAAATCGCCTTCGTTTTCGCGGTCTTCCGCGTCGGTGATGATGACCATTTTGCCGGCTTTGATGTCGGCGAGGATTTCGGGGATGGAGGAAATGTGGGGCATGGTGCGTCTTTCTTGATGGTCAGGTTGGGCTGTGGCGTGTTCTTGATCCAGCCACATGGCGGGCATTTGCGCCGCCTGTTCGATTTTGCGGGCTTTTTTCTCGCCGAAGGATTTGTTTTTCAGAAGGGCGGACAATTCGCCTTGGTTGATGGCGATGGCTTCGGCAAAACGGGTTTGCTGGCCGCCGTATTTGTCCGCTATCCATTGCCGCAGGTTGCGGCGGCGCAGGTCGGTGGTGTTCATGATGTGTGGTGTGGCTGAAAGGATGTAGGCGATTGTAGTCTTGTCTTTACCAAAAGGCAAACTGTGTTTGAAGGCGGATTTTTATTACTTTTTGGTAATGTTTCGATAGGAGGTCGTCTGAAAAACAAAAATGGCGTTTTCAGACGACCTTTGCTTGAAATCTGAACATTTGAAAGAATATGGGCGTTAAGTTTAATGCAACCGAAAAGGGTCTAACCTGATGAAAATGGTTTACCGATTGATTTTAATATCTGTTTTTTGCGCGCTCGCAGCGGCGGGCGGCTGGTTTTATGCCCAGCACCGCAACGACAACGCCCATGAAGCGATTTCGCGCGAAGGCGTTTTGATGCAGATTAAGCAGATGAACCGCTTGGAAAGCACGGCTTTTTACATCGATACCATCATCCGCACCGAGAAAAAAGGCGACTGGCGCAGATTGTGGCAGGACTCGCAAAGCGGTCTGTTTATCGTGCGCGGCAAAGTGTTGGCGGGCTTGGATTTGGACAAACTTCATGCCGACAACGTCAATATCGTGGACGGAAAAGTCCTCATCAGCCTGCCGCCCGTAGAAATCCTCAGCGTCGATTTGGAAAATATCGAGGTGTACGACATCCAAACCGGCTCGTTCAACCTTTTGCCGGTGGATAAGGCGGTGTTCAAAACCGTGCAGGACGAAGCCAAAAAACAAGTCCTCGCCAGCGCGTGCAAAGCCCAGATTTTGGATCACGCCAACCGCCAAGCGCAAACGCAGCTTGAAAACCTGTTTGCCCTGACGCAGACGCAGGTATCGGTTTATCCGGCGGCAGTGGGGCAGTGTAAATAGCGGCAGCGCAAAACAAGGCTTAAGCGTCGAGTACAAACAAGGTCGTCTGAAAACGAAAGCAGCGGGTTCGCCAAATCGTTTTCAGACGACCTTTTGTCTAGCGTCAATATGCTTTACATCAAGCGCGTGTGTGCATCATCCAAGCGTTAAAGATAGTCGCCGATATTCGGGCTTCTGCCGAACACAGCTTCATGCGCCTGACTGATGGTCAGCCGGTTGAACATCAGCCGCTGGGTTTGGTCGCCGTCGATAATCCTTACCCTGCCTTCCAATTTCGGCGCGTCGTGGTGGAAAGTGTTTTTAAACGCAAGCCAGCGGTCGGTTTGCAGGTGGACGACGGCAAACATATCGTGCGAAATATTCACGCCGACGCTGATGAGTTTCGGCGAAGCCTGAAGGCAGAAACTGCTGTCGCCGAACAGGCACAGCCCCTCGTTTTCGGCATAGCGGAACAGCTCGATTTTCACCGCATCGGGTTCGGCGAATATGGTGCAAAACAGCCGCTCAAACAGCGACGGCTGCGCCACGCCTTCGCTCAACATACCGTAAAGCCCCGCCAGCCAATCGACATAGCCGAGAAACGAAAAATGGTAGTTTTGCATGATGGCTTCGATGCGGCTCGGATCGCGCTTACTGATCAGGCGCACAAACTCAAACCCGACCTCCGGCAGCCGCGCCCGAACGGCCTCATGCAGACGGTGGGCAAACAGGTTTTTATGGTTGTGCGGATTGCGCAGGATGCCGAGGAATTTCAGCCGCAATATCCGCCACAATGCTTCGGGAACCTTGACCGTATCGGTTTCGCCCGTTTTCAGACGACCTTCGGGTAGCGTGCGCAGATGGTTGCAGGCTTCTTCGTAGCCGCTTTCGTGGCGGTTGAACCAGCTTTCCAAATTGTACTGGTTGGCGGTGTTTTCCACGAAAGTCAGCGTGTAGAGGTTTTTCGCCGCCAGATTGCCGATGATGTTGACACTCGCCGCCGCACCGCGATTTTCGTTTTCGCCGCGAACCTTGTCGCCGGAGCGGGAGCGTCGGGCGGCAGCCGGTTCGCGGAACATGGACAAAGGCAGCTTATAGACATTCTGATTCTGCGGGCTGACCTGCGGATTATGCGCGTGCTGCCGCTGCTCGGTCTGGGCGATATAGTGGTGTTCCTTGGTCGGATTCGCCGTCAACAGCGCATAAGGCTTTTCGCCGCATTCGGAAAATTCGCAATCACTGAGGATAAAGGCTTGTCGGGTCATGGTGTCGGAGGAGGCCGTCTGAATGTGCCGATTATAGTTGATGGGGAGCTAAGGGGGATTATACGGAATGATGCTTCTGCTTGCAGAATACGCCGATAGAATGCCGATAGTGCGAATCCAAAAAACACTTCGCCGCCGTCATTCCCGCACAGGCGGGAATCCAGAAGTTTGGATTTACAGTAATCTTTAAGTATTTCTGAAATGCAGAGGTCTGGATTCCCGCCTGCGCGGGAATGACGGCGGTCAAGGTGTCCTGTCTCTCTTTAAACCACTATAAAAGCTCACCTGAAAAAAATAATTTAATATCTTTACTAAATTACTTACTAATTAGGTTAGTAGGCGCTGTAGTAATAAAATTGCTTTAGTATAATGCAAATTCATAAATCAACCTGCTATGGAGGCACTAATGGATATACCTACTCATTTGAATCACCGCCCTATTATTAAATGGGAAAACTACGATAAAGTAGATGGACGTTTTAAAAATAATACAGATGCACAAGGCTTGTCTGTTGGTTTGGCACAATGGAATAGTCCTAATGAAGATGAACCTGATATTTCGGTTAAAGTATGGCGACATACTGGTGAAAAGTGGTCGCGCCAATCTGAGGAGATACCAGTACACCGTCTTGTCGATATGACTAGGTTGTTATGTGCGGCTATATTGTATGCAGAAAAAGGGGAGTTATTGACTGAAGAATCTTTCACTATTACCAGCAGTCAGGATGATTTTTTGTTAGGAAAGCTAAAAAAAGGATTAAAAAAAGAATTGGAAAAAGCGGAAGAAGTGAATCTTAAGCTTTCATTGCGCCGTTTGGCAGAAAATTTAGGACAATTAGAATTTTATTATAAAGAATAGAAACCTCCATAATACTCATTCATGCGTCTGCATAAATGATGGCAGGTGGGTTAGTATTTGTATACAAAAAGGTCGTCTGAAAACAGATATAGCGAGGTTCGCTAAATCGTTTTCAGACGACCTTTTCTTTAAAGCCGAATCAAATCAGCCTGCCGGTTAACCCAAAGCCTTCCTTGCTCCGGCAAAGAGGCGGTACCAGCCGGACAGTTCCGTCCAGTCTTCCGGTTTCCAGCTCATTTGCGCGGCGCGGTACACGCGTTCGGGGTGGGGCATCATGATGGTAACGCGGCCGTCGGTGTTGGTAACGCCGGCGATGCCTTGCGGCGAGCCGTTGGGGTTAAGCGGGTAGGTTTGGGTAACTTGGTTTTGTCCGTCGACGTATTGCAGCGCGATGCCGAGGCCGTCTGAAATTTTGCCGCCGTGAAGCGCGAAGTCGGCGCGGCCTTCTCCGTGGCTGACGACGACGGGCAGGCTGGAGCCTTGCATTTCGGTGAGTATCAGCGAAGGCGATTTGGGAACGTGAACCATGCTCAGGCGCGCTTCGAACTGTTCGCTCAGGTTGCGTTTGAACTTCGGCCAGCCTGCCGTGCCGGGGATGATTTCGGCGAGGTTGCTGACCATTTGGCAGCCGTTGCACACGCCCAATGTCAGCGTGTCCGGGTCGGCGAAGAAGGCGGCGAACTGGTCGCGCAAGGCGGGATGGAACAGGATGGATTTCGCCCAGCCTTCGCCCGCGCCGAGTACGTCGCCGTAGCTGAAGCCGCCGCACGCCGCCAGCATTTTGAAGTCGGCAAGGTGGACGCGGCCTGCCATCAGGTCGGACATATGCACGTCGTAGGCATCGAATCCGGCGCGGGTGAAGGCGGCGGCCATTTCGATTTGCCCGTTCACGCCCTGTTCGCGCAGGATGGCGATTTTGGGTTTTGCGCCGCTGTTGACGAACGGCGCGGCGATGTCTTCGTTTACGTCAAACTTCACGTCGGCAAACAATGCGCTGCGTTCGTTGTCGCCAATCAGGGCGAACTCGCTGTCGGCGCAGGCGGGGTTGTCGCGCAGGCGTTGGATGGCGTGGCTGGTTTCCTGCCATGCGCGTTGCAGGTCGGCGCGGGTTTGTTCCAACACGATGCCTGCCTGATTGCGGATAACGATTTTTTCGTCAGAACCGATGGTGGCAACAGTATGCAAGGGCAGCGTTGCCGCTTTGAACAAGGCTTCTGCTGCCGCGACATCTTGTTTGGCGATTTGAATCACTGCGCCCAGTTCTTCATTGAACAATGCGCGGATGCTGGCTTCGTTGACGTCGGCTTGGTTGGCAACCAGTGAAGTCAAATCCACATTCAATCCGCAACGCCCCGCAAACGCCATTTCCGCCAGCGTCGCAAACAAGCCGCCGTCGCTGCGGTCGTGATACGCCAAGAGTTTGTCTTCGGCGACAAGTTGCTGAATCACGCTGTAAAAGGCTTTCAGACGACCCGTATCGTCCAAATCGGGCGCTTCGCCGCTCATATTGTTATAGACCTGACCGAACGCCGAGCCGCCCATGCGTGCTTTGCCGAAGCCCAAATCGACAAACAGTAATACGCTGTCTTCGACGTTTTTCAACTCAGGCGTAACGGTTTTGCGCACGTCTTTGACAGGCGCGAACGCGGAGATAATCAGGCTCAATGGCGAGACGACGGATTTTTTCTCTTCGCCGTCCTGCCAAACGGTTTTCATCGACAGGCTGTCTTTGCCCACGGGGATGCTCAAGTCCAATGCCTGACAGGCTTGGGAGACAGCTTCGACGGTGCGGTAGAGTTTTTCGTCTTCGCCCTCGTTACCGCACGCCGCCATCCAGTTGGCGGAAAGTTTGATGTTGCCGATGTCGCCGATGTTGACCGCCGCGATGTTGGTGATGGCTTCGCCGACGCACATTCTGCCCGAGGCAGGTGCGTCAAACAGGGCGACGGTCGGTTTTTCGCCCATAGACATTGCTTCGCCGCGATAGGTGTTGAAACCCATCATGGTAACGGCGCAGTCGGCTACGGGGGTTTGGTATTTGCCGACCATTTGGTCGCGGTGGGTCATGCCGCCGACGCTGCGGTCGCCGATGGTAATCAGGAAGTTTTTGGCGGCTACAGCGGGCAGGCGCAGAACGCGGTAGGCGGCTTCGGTGATGTCGATATTGCCCGCGTTAAACGGTTTTTCAGACGACCTCACGGTTTTGTCGCTACGCGTGGTTTTAGGCGGTTTGCCGAGCAAGACGTTCAGCGGCAAATCGACGGGATTGTTGGAGAACAAATCGTCGCGTACTTTCAAATGGCCGTCGTCGGTCGCCGTGCCGACCACGGCAAACGGGCAGCGTTCGCGTTCGCAGATGGCGCGGAAGGTGTCCAAATCTTTTTCCAAAATCGACAACACATAACGTTCTTGCGATTCGTTGCACCAGATTTGCAGCGGGTTGAGGCCGTGTTCTTCCAGCGGCACTTCGCGCAGCTTGAATACCGCGCCGCGTCCGGCATCGTTGACGAGTTCGGGGAAGGCGTTGGACAGTCCGCCCGCGCCGACGTCGTGGATGGAGATAATCGGGTTTTGGTCGCCAAGCTGCCAGCAGCGGTCGATGACTTCCTGCGCGCGGCGTTCGATTTCGGGGTTGCCGCGTTGTACGGAGTTGAAGTCCAAAGAGGCGTCGTTCGTGCCAGTGTTCATCGAAGAAGCCGCGCCGCCGCCCAAGCCGATGAGCATACCCGGGCCGCCCAGTTGGATCAGCAACGCGCCTTCGGGGATTTCGTCTTTATGCGTCTGCTGCGCCTGAATGCTGCCCAAGCCGCCGGCGATCATAATCGGTTTGTGGTAGCCGCGAACCTGACCGTCAAACTTCTCTTCAAAGGTGCGGAAGTAGCCCAAGAGGTTCGGGCGGCCGAATTCGTTGTTGAATGCCGCGCCGCCGATGGGGCCTTCAATCATGATGTCCAGCGGCGAGGAAATGTGTTCCGGCTTGCCGTAGTCTTGTTCCCACGGCTGTTTGAGGTCGGGGATGTTGAGGTTGGACACGGTAAAGCCGGTCAAGCCCGCTTTCGGACGCGAACCTTTGCCCGTCGCGCCTTCGTCGCGGATTTCGCCGCCCGCACCCGTTGCCGCGCCCGCAAACGGCGCGATGGCGGTCGGGTGGTTGTGCGTTTCCACCTTCATGATGATATGTGTGTCTTCCTCGTGGAAACGGTAGCCTTGGTTTTCCGCCGCATTCGGATAGAAACGCTCGACTTTTGCGCCTTCAATCACGGACGAATTGTCTTTATAGGCAACGACCGTACCTTCGGGATGCGCATTGTGCGTATCGCGAATCATACCGAAGAGGGATTTCGGCTGTTTTTCGCCGTTGAGGATGAAATCGGCGTTGAAGATTTTGTGGCGGCAGTGTTCGCTGTTTGCCTGCGCGAACATCATCAGCTCCACATCGGACGGATTGCGCTGCAAAGCCTGATAGTTTTCAACCAGATAATCGATTTCGTCGGCGGAGAGTGCCAAACCCATTTCGGTATTGGCTTTAACCAAAGCCTCTTTACCGCCGCCCAAAACATCGACGGTGGAAAAGGTTTCGGATTCGAGATGGTGGAATAATTTGGAGGCCGTCTGAAAATCGGGCAGCACGGATTCGGTCATGCGGTCGTGCAGCAAAGCCGCCCATTGCTGTTTCTCATCGTCGTTCAGACGACCTTCCAGCCACACCGCCATGCCGCGTTCGATGCGTTCAATGCCTTCTAAACCGCAGTTTTCCGCGATATTGGTCGCCTTGGAAGCCCACGGAGAAATCGTACCCAAACGGGGCGTTACCAAAAATAAATGCAAGCCCTCGCGCGCTTCGGGCGTTTCTTTAACGCTTTGCGCCGCCAACAAGGCTTGCAGTTTTTCAACAGTCGCAGCATCCAGTGCTTTCTCGCTGCCGACAAAATACCAAAATTCGCTTTTCAGTTTCACTTCGGGCAGGCCGAGTGCGGCTGCTTTTTGCAAGAGTTTTTCAACACGGAAATCGGAAAGGGCGGTAACGCCGCGCAAGGGCAAAACAACAGACATGATTCAGCTCTCAAATGCGGTTGGGAAAGGCTGTATTATACGCCGAATGGGTCTGGGCTGCTTGGTAATTTGGGTGAAAATGTTGACAATTTTTCAGACGACCTGCGGCCGGGTGGGGCGGAAGGGTCGTCTGAAAAATCTTGATTGAAGCCTATGCAATGCTTTGATTTAAATTGATTTTGTAGGGTTTTAAATCACACGCACGCCTTTAGGTAATGCAGATGTCGGATTTGGGAATCCAATCTACGGTTTCTCTCATGGCTGCGCTTACTTATGCTTATATATCAAAATTTCGATATTCAAATTTGTATTGAGCCTCTTGAGTTTTGTTATACTCTCCGACAAGATAAAATTTAATATCTTCGTAAATTAAAATACATTCTATTAAATAATCACCATCAACATATTCTATTGATAAAAAGATGTCATTATTTAGATCTGATATAGGAAATAAATTAATTTTCGACTTATCTTTTACAAAACTCAAAAAATCATCTATCTCGGCTAAAGTTTCTTTGTCTAAACCATATTCGGACGACAATATTTCTGTATTATTTTGTTTATAAGCCGTGACAAATTGATTGATAGCTTCGTAAATAGTTGCTCGGATATTTTGTTTTTTCATACTGTAACCTATTTCTTAAATAGAAGGATTATAGGCTGATTTGAAAAAATGATGCCGGGTTGCAGAAAGTTTATTCAAAAAAATTTATCGTTTATTTTTCTGATAAATCGGCATGAGTTCAGGCAGCATTCTGCGGATGGCGTTGATGCGCGTCTGATTGGCAGGGTGGGTGGACAAAATCACAATGGACGAGCTGCCTTCAAGTTTGCTCATCTTTTCCCAAACGCTGATGGCAGCCTCCGGATTGTAGCCCGCCTGAGCCATCAAACGCACGCCGCCTGCGTCCGCTTCGCTTTCCTGATGGCGCGAAAAGGGCTTGGAAGCAAGTAAATCTGTACCCAATCCGACAATATTGGCATCGACTCCGGATGCACCTGCTAAAATAGAACCGCCCAATCCCGTCAGCACTTGGCCGCCAATCGCTTTTTTGCCATGTTCCAGCAGGGCGTGGGTCATCTCGTGACCGATAACGGCGGCGATTTCGTCGTCCGTCAATTTCAAACGCTCGACCATGCCGGTGTACATCGCCATTTTGCCTCCGGGCATTGCCCAAGCATTCAATTCATTGCCGCGGAAAACATTCATCTGCCAATTGAAAGGTGTGCCAGTTTGGTTGGCCTGGTTGGCATAGGGTTTCAGGCGTTCGAATACGGCTTTGATACGGCGCGAAGTGTGGGAAGTATTGTCCAAAACACGTTGCGACTGAGCTTGCTGTACCACTTGCGAATAGTTTTTGGCGGCGGCCTCGTTGAGCGATGCCGTATCGTATCCCACCATATCGGCAACGGAAGTACAGCCGGTCAAAGCCATAATGGCTCCCAGCTGCATCAACTGTTTTTTGTATATTTGTTTGTTCGGCATTTGCATCTCCTAATATTGTTAAAATCAAGATTCTTCAATCGGATTGCATGCGGTATTTCTGCACATCATATAAAAAATGCCGCCTGATTTTCAGACGGCATAACAAATATTTTAAGAGCGGCGCTGCAACATCCAAGATTCGATCTTACGCGCGTCGTTGACTCGGGTTGTCGAAGTCGGCGAGTTCAGCAATACGATGGTAATCGGTTGGTTTTGGACGTTTGCCTTAACCACCATCGAGCGTCCTGCTTCGCGGATATAACCGGTTTTCTGAAGCTCGATGTTCCAGCTGCCTTCGCGGACGAGGGCGTTGGAGTTTTTATAGTTTTGGCGGCCGTTTGCCGTCCAAACCGAGCCGTAGTTGGAGGTCGTGTTTTTGCGGATAAGCGGATATTTGCTTGCCGCGGCGACCATGCGGTTCAAATCGTTGGCGGTTGATACGTTTTGGAAATTCAGGCCGGTAGGTTCGTAGAAACGGCTGCTGTGCATGCCCAGGCTTTGCGCTTTGGCATTCATGGCGGCAACAAACGCCGACATACCGCCCGGATAGGTGCGGCCCAGCGCGTGTGTTGCGCGGTTTTCGCTGCTCATCAGGCTCAGGTGCAACAATTCGCCGCGCGTCAGCGTCGTGCCGACGGCAAGGCGGCTGCCCGTACCTTTCAGACGGTCGATTTCGTCGGAGGTAATAGTAATGCGCTCGTTCATATCCAAACGCGCGTCCAAAACGACCATTGCGCTCATCAGTTTGGAAATGGACGCAATCGGCATTACGCGGTCTGCGTTTTTCTGATAGAGGATTTCGCCTGTTTTATTGTTAAAAATCAGGGCGGACTGCGATGTCAAAAGCGGCCCCGCCATCATCGCCTGAGCCTCGATTTTTTGTGCGTGGCTTAATGCGAAAGCTTCCATCGGGTCATTTTGGGTTGGAAAATTTTGTTCCAAAAATTGACCCAAAACGTCCATATCGTCTGCAGCGGCAGGGGCGGCGGCGACAGTCAACGCCATACCCAAACAGGCGGCACTCAGTGTTTTATAAAATTTCATAACCGACATACTTCAACCAGTAGAATTTAAGACAATTGAATTATTAAAGGGGATATTTTGCTTAAAATACAACAAAATGTAAAGTTTAATATGGCTTTTTTGCGTTTGTTTGCATCTTTTTCCCAAATTGGAAACAATCTTAAGGATGGGAAATTGTGGCGTGTTGCCACGCGTCGGAGGGTCGTCTGAAAACCTTACGCCCAACAGCTTGCCATACGGTATTTGATAAACCTTAAGATACTGATTATACTTACCGACTTTGCCGAAAACCGTTCCCACAACATTCGGATAACGGTTTGCCGATATTGCTTGAAAACAGAAGATAAATTATGACTGAAGAAAAACGCTCCTGCTCGTTTTGCGGAAAATCCGAGCATGAAGTCAAAAACCTGATTGAAGGCGAAAACGCTTTTATCTGTAACGAATGTGTAGAAACTTGCGGCGTAATGCTGCAAAGTTCAGACGACCTCTCCGCAGACAAATCTGCAACGGATGCGTCCCATCCGAACAACAAGCTGCCCACGCCTGCCGAAATCGTCGCCAACCTCAACGATCATGTTATCGGTCAGGAACAAGCCAAGAAAGCCTTGGCGGTGTCGGTGTACAACCATTACAAACGCCTGCGCCATCCCAAAGCCAACGGCAACGTCGAATTGTCGAAATCCAACATCCTGCTTATCGGTCCGACCGGTTCGGGTAAAACGCTGTTGGCGCAGTCCTTGGCGCGCAAACTGGACGTACCGTTCGTCATGGCGGACGCGACCACGCTGACTGAAGCGGGTTATGTCGGTGAAGATGTCGAGCAAATCATTACCAAACTTTTGGGTAAATGCGATTTCGATGTCGAAAAAGCCCAACGCGGTATCGTCTATATCGATGAAATCGACAAAATCTCCCGCAAAAGCGACAACCCGTCGATTACCCGCGACGTATCCGGCGAAGGCGTGCAACAAGCCTTGCTGAAACTGATTGAAGGTACGGTTGCCAGCGTTCCGCCCCAAGGCGGCCGCAAACATCCGAATCAGGAATTTATCAACGTCGATACGACGAACATCCTGTTTATCTGCGGCGGCGCGTTTGCAGGCTTGGAAAAAGTGATTCGTCAGCGTACTGAAAAAGGCGGTATCGGTTTCGGCGCATCCGTTCACAGCAAGGACGAAAATGCCGACATTACCGGATTGTTTGAAATCGTCGAGCCTGAAGACTTGATTAAATTCGGTCTGATTCCCGAGTTAATCGGCCGTCTGCCCGTTATCGCCACGCTGGCGGAATTGGATGAAGACGCATTGGTCAACATTTTGACCGAGCCGAAAAATGCCTTGGTGAAACAATATCAAACCCTGTTCGGCATGGAAAATGTCGAATTGGAATTTGAAGAAGAAGCCCTGCGCAGCATCGCCCGTCAGGCAATGGAACGTAAAACCGGCGCGCGCGGCCTGCGCTCCATCGTTGAACGCTGCCTCTTGGATACTATGTATCAACTGCCTGATTTGAAAGGCGTGACCAAAGTTGTCATCGGTAAAAACGTCATTGAGAAAGGCGAACAGCCCAAGCTCCTGCGTGAAGACGGAAGCGAATATCAGGCAAACGCCCGGTAAAAGAACGAACCGGTCATTCCGATAAAATATAAAAGGTCGTCTGAAACCCTGTTTTCAGACGACCTTTTCGTATTTTTCAAGATAATTCGTTTCAATAGCAAACACCTATTACATCCGATAACATAAATATTCCAATTTTTGCCAAACTGGTCTATGATACCTAAAAGGATTGTTTACAATTCTTTGATTGCAAATCATTTGCAACGGATAGAAGAAAAACAGAAAAAAGGAACAAAGAGATGTTAGAAGCCTATCGCAAAGCCGCCGCCGAGCGTGCTGCCCTCGGTATCCCGCCCCTCCCTTTGAACGCGCAGCAAACCGCCGATTTGGTCGAGCTGCTGAAAAACCCGCCCGCAGGCGAAGGTGAATTCTTGGTCGAACTGCTTGCCCACCGTGTTCCGCCCGGTGTGGACGATGCCGCCAAAGTCAAAGCCTCATTCCTGGCTGCCGTTGCCGAAGGCAGCGCATCCAGCCCGCTGATTTCCCCCGAATATGCGACCGAACTTTTAGGTACGATGCTCGGCGGTTACAACATTCATGCCTTAATCGAACTCTTGGACAACGACAAACTCGCGCCCATCGCCGCCAAAGGTTTGAAACATACGCTTCTGATGTTCGATTCTTTCCACGACGTTCAGGAAAAAGCCGAAAAAGGCAATAAATACGCGCAGGAGGTTTTGCAATCTTGGGCGGATGCCGAATGGTTCACCTCGCGTGCCAAAGTTCCCGAAAAAATCACCGTTACCGTCTTTAAAGTTGACGGCGAAACCAATACGGACGACCTCTCCCCCGCGCCCGACGCATGGAGCCGTCCCGATATTCCACTGCACGCGCTGGCGATGCTGAAAAACCCGCGCGACGGCATCACGCCCGACAAACCGGGCGAAGTCGGTCCGATTAAATTGTTGGAAGAACTCAAAGCCAAAGGTCATCCCGTTGCCTACGTCGGCGACGTGGTCGGTACCGGTTCTTCACGCAAATCTGCAACCAACTCCGTCATTTGGCATACCGGCGAAGACATCCCGTTCGTACCGAACAAACGTTTCGGTGGCGTATGTTTGGGCGGTAAAATCGCGCCGATTTTCTTCAATACTCAGGAAGACTCCGGCGCGCTGCCGATTGAAGTCGATGTTTCCGCGCTGAAAATGGGCGATGTCGTCGATATTCTGCCTTATGAAGGCAAAATCGTGAAAAACGGCGAAACCGTTGCCGAATTCAGCCTGAAATCTCAAGTATTGCTGGACGAAGTGCAAGCTGGCGGCCGTATCAACCTGATTATCGGTCGAGGTCTGACCGCCAAAGCGCGCGAAGCGTTGAAACTGCCTGCTTCCACCGAATTCCGTCTGCCTCAAGCACCTGCCGAAAGCAAAGCCGGTTTCACGTTGGCGCAAAAAATGGTCGGTCGCGCCTGCGGTCTGCCGGAAGGACAAGGCGTACGCCCGGGTACTTATTGCGAACCGCGCATGACGACGGTCGGCTCACAAGACACTACCGGCCCGATGACCCGCGACGAGTTGAAAGACTTGGCTTGCTTGGGCTTCTCCGCCGATATGGTGATGCAGTCTTTCTGTCACACCGCGGCTTATCCGAAACCTGTCGATGTCAGAACCCATAAAGAACTGCCCGCCTTTATTTCTACCCGTGGCGGCGTATCTCTGCGTCCGGGAGACGGCGTGATCCACTCATGGCTCAACCGCCTGCTGTTGCCCGATACCGTCGGTACCGGCGGCGACAGCCACACCCGTTTCCCTATCGGTATTTCCTTCCCTGCCGGCTCCGGCTTGGTTGCTTTCGCAGCAGCCACCGGCGTCATGCCGCTCGATATGCCTGAGTCCGTATTGGTACGCTTCAGCGGTAAACTGCAACCGGGCGTAACCCTGCGCGATTTGGTGAACGCCATTCCGCTTTACGCGATTAAACAAGGTTTGCTGACCGTTGCCAAAGCCGGTAAGAAAAACATCTTCTCCGGTCGCATCCTCGAAATCGAAGGCCTGCCTGATTTGAAAGTGGAACAAGCCTTTGAATTGACCGACGCATCCGCCGAACGCTCCGCCGCCGGCTGTACCGTGAAGCTCAACAAAGAGCCGATTATCGAGTACATGAAATCCAACGTCGTGTTGATGAAAAACATGATTGCCGACGGCTATCAAGACCCGCGTACTTTGGAACGCCGTATCAAAGCAATGGAAAAATGGCTGGCGAATCCGGAGCTGCTCGAGGCGGATAAAGATGCCGAATACGCTGCCGTGATTGAAATCAACATGGACGACATCAAAGAGCCGATCATCGCCTGCCCGAACGACCCGGACGACGTATGCTTCATGTCCGAACGTTCCGGCACCAAAATCGACGAAGTGTTCATCGGTTCGTGCATGACCAACATCGGCCACTTCCGCGCCGCCTCCAAACTCTTGGAAGGCAAGTCCGACATCCCCGTCCGCCTGTGGATGGCGCCGCCGACCAAAATGGACGCGAAAGAGTTGTCCGACGAAGGCCACTACGGCGTACTCGGCCGCGCCGGCGCGCGTATGGAAATGCCGGGCTGTTCACTGTGTATGGGTAACCAAGCCCAAGTACACGAAGGCGCGACCGTCATGTCCACTTCCACCCGTAACTTCCCGAACCGCTTGGGTAAAAACACCTTCGTTTACCTCGGCTCGGCAGAGTTGGCGGCGATTTGCTCCAAACTGGGCAAAATCCCAACCGTTGAAGAATACCAAGCCAACATCGGCATCATCAACGAACAGGGCGATCAAATCTACCGCTACATGAACTTCAACGAAATCGACAGCTACAACGAAGTAGCCGAGACCGTGAATGTTTAATAAGTAGGTAAAACCGTTTCAGACGACCCCTTCAATGACTAAACCCATGAGGTCGTCTGAAAACAAAAAAAACAGAACAGTTTTCGCTGTTCTGTTTTTTTATAGTGGATTAAATTTAATCCACTATATTTTTGAGCTTAACGCCGCTCCTGCCTGCGTATCAGCCAAACGGCGAGCAGGGCGAAGGCTATGGTGGGCAGTGCGCCGGCGAGGAAGGGTGGGACGCCGTAGAGTTGGCTGGTAAACCCGAAGAGCCGTCCGGCGAAGTGGAACAGCAAGCCGAGGCAGATGCCGCCGAAGAGTTTCAAACCCATATTGCCGTGGCGGGTGGTTTGCGGAGTGAAGGCGAAGGCGACGAGTGCCATCACCCATGCGGCGACGGGGTAAACCAATTTGCGCCACCAGGCGATGGCGTAGATTTGGGTGTTTTGGTTGTTGTTTTCGAGGTGGCTGATGTAGGTGGTCAGTTCGCCGACGGACATTTGGTCGGGTTTGACGAGCAATACGTCCATCAGGTTGCGTTTGACGGCGATCGGCCAGTTTTCTTCGGCGGCAGTCGAGACTTCGACTTTGTCTTCGCTAAGCGTGCTGCGGCGGATGTTTTTCAACTGCCAATTGCCGTCGTTGTTTAAAACGGCGGATTCGGCTTCCGTTGCCTGCGTCAGTTCGTTTTTGTCGTTGCGCTCCCAAATTTTGATGCCCAAAAGCGTATGGTCGGGCAGCATTTCGCGCACGTTGATGATGCTGTTTTTTTCTTTGAGCCAAAGGCCGGTATTGCCGGTGCTGATTTTGCCGTTGATGGCGGCGGATTTGATGTTTTCGGCTTTTTGGCTGAGGACGGGGGCAATCCATTCGCCGAGCGCGGCGGTGGCGATGGCGAAAATCAGTCCGAACTGCGACAGGATCAGCAGCAGTTTTTTGGTGCTCATGCCGCTTGCTTTGATGACGGTCAGTTCGCTGCCGGCGGCAAGCTGGCTGAGGGAGACGAGTCCGCCGATGAGGACGGCGAGGGGCATGAGTTCGTAGGCGCGCGCGGGCATCTGCATGAGGACGTATTGCGCCATGGTTGCGCCGTTATAGCTGCCTTTGCCCAAGTCGCCGACTTCGTTGATGATCTCGAAAAAGCTGTACAGGGCGAGGAAGGCTAAGAGGGCGTAAACCGCCGTAACCGCCATTTGGCGGATGATGTAACGTGAAATCAGGTTCATTTTCCGCCTTTCAATGTCAGACTTTTGCCAACCGCCCGCCAGAAGGGCTGGCTGGGCATGCTGCGGACGCGCAGGAGTACGACGGCGATGGCGAACATGATGATGTGCATGGGCAGCAGTCCGAGCCAGAAATGGATTTTGCCATCTTCCACGGCATTGCGCAGGAAGGTCAGTCCGTTTTGGTAAATCAGGAAAAGCCCGATGGCAACGAGGATGTTGTAGGTGTGGCCGCTGCGCGGGTTGAAATAGGAAAGCGGCACGGCAAGCAGGCAGAGCAGGAGGACGCTGACGGTCAGCGAGATACGCCACATCAATTCCGCCTGATGTTGCGGGTTGCTGCTGCCGATGAGCTGCGATGTCGGGATGGTGCGGCGGTGGGAAACGGGGTCGATGAGCTTGGGCGTGGTGCTGATAATCAGGCTGAGGTTTTGGAAGGAAACGCGGTTGTAGTCGGCTTTGCCGGGCGTGCCGCTGTAACGGTAGCCGTTGCGCAGGTCGAGCGTGCGCTTGTTGTCGTTCAGCGAGAAATTACCTTCTTTGGCGAAGATAATGTTGTCGTTGCCGTTTTTATCCTGTTCGCGCAGGAACAGATTTTTCATGATGCCTGATTCGGTATCGAAGGTTTCGACGAAGTAAACCCTGCCGTTGCGCTTGCCCAGGCTGTTGAACTCGCCTGCTTCCACCATGGATAATTCTTGCTTCTGCTTGAGGATTTCGGCGTATTCGCGGCTGCGCAGTTCCGCCCACGGCATCACCCAAAGCTGCATGACGGCAATCAGCAGGGCAAACGGCACGGCAAACTGCATGACGGGGCGTATCCACTGTTTCAACGCCAGCCCGCAGGAGAGCCAAACCGACATTTCGCTGTCGCGCCAGTAGCGGGTCAACACGGTCAGCGTGCTGATGAATGCGGTCAAAACCAGCAAAAGCGGCGTCATGCCGATGACCCAGAAACCGACCAATGCCAACACAGCATCGATGGCGACGCGCCCGTCGGCGGCACGGCCGAGCAGGTTGATTGCCTGAGTGGAGACCAACACCGCCAAGAGGACGACGAAAATGCCGACGGCGGTAAAAGAGAGTTCTTTGATGAAGTTTCTTTGATAAATCATAGAATCGCGGCTAGGAGCGGTAGCGGTTCGGCGCAGGCGGATTGTCTGCGCAAGGTTTCAGACGACCTCTCAAATGGAGTACAATCTTTCCAACCGTTTTCAGACGACCTCTTAATGCAAAGGGTCGTCTGAAACTACCCGAAACCATCTCAATCAGGAGAATAAACGTGGAATTTAGCACAAAAGCCGGAACCTTGCAGCCGCAACAGGCAGGCGCGCAGTTATTTGTCTGCACCGAAACCGCGCAATTAAACCACCCGACCGCCCTTGCCCTTTTGTCTTCGCTTGAAGAAGGTCAAACTTTTGCCGACACCAAAATCCCGACGGACAACGGTTTGCAGGCAGTCGCCGTCGTCCGCCTCGAAAAAACCGACCGCGCCGCGCTGAACAAGGCCGCTGCCGAAGCCGCCAAATGGGCGCAAAATCAGGAAACGGTTAATGCGGACATCCATGCCTTCGATGAAGCGCAAGCCGCCGCCGTTGCCGAAGCCTTTGCCATCGCGTTCGGCAACGCCGCCTACCGTTTCGACCGCTACAAAAAAGAAGCCAAGCCCGCCAAATTCGCACAAGCCGTGTTTTACACCGCACACGAAGCCGCCGTCAAAGAAGCCCTGCGCGTCGCCGAAGCGCAGGTTTACGGACAAAGCCTCTGCCGCGACTTGGGCAACGCCGCACCCAACGAATGCACGCCCGAATTTTTAGCGCGCACCGCCAAAGCAGAAGCCGAAAAACTGGGTGCACACGCCAAAATCATTGAAAAAGACTACATCAAAGAAAACATGGGTTCGTTCTGGTCGGTTGCCAAAGGCAGCGTGGAAGACCCCTATCTGATTGAATTGAGCTACTTCGGCGCAGCCGACAAAGAAGCCGCCCCCGTCGTCTTGGTCGGCAAAGGCATCACCTTCGACACCGGCGGCATCTCCCTCAAACCCGGTTTGAACATGGACGAAATGAAGTTTGACATGTGCGGCGCGGCAACCGTCATCAGCACCTTCTGCGCCGCCGTCAAACTGCAACTGCCGATCAACCTCGTCGCCGTCGTCGCCACCTGCGAAAACATGCCTTCCGGCGCGGCCAACAAACCGGGCGACGTCGTGAAAAGCATGAAAGGCCTGACGATTGAAGTATTGAACACCGATGCCGAAGGCCGTCTGATTTTGTGCGACGCACTCACTTACGCCGAGCAGTTCAAACCCAAAGCCGTCATCGACGTCGCCACCCTGACCGGCGCGTGCATCATCGCCTTGGGACATGACGTCAGCGGCGTGATGGGCAACAATCAGGCTTTGATCGACAGCCTGCTTGCCGCCTCCCGCAACGTGGACGACAAAGCATGGCAACTGCCGCTCTTTGAAACCTACAAAGACCAGCTCAAATCCAATTTCGCCGACATCCCCAACATCGGCACGCCCGGCGCAGGCACGATTACCGCCGCCACCTTCCTGTCTTACTTCACCGAAGACTACCCGTGGGCGCACCTCGACATCGCGGGTACGGCATGGAAATCCGGCAGCGAAAAAGGCGCGACCGGCCGCCCCGTTCCCTTGTTGCTGAACTATCTGCGCAACGTGAAATAAGCTTGGATGCCTGCGGGGGCAAAGCCATCGCCTCCGCAGGTCGTCTGAAAACGGAACGCATCAACTAATGCAGGCTGTTCGAAAACATATCGGGTTTGGTAACCCCATTATGCAGCGTTGTTGTTCATCGTCCAGCAGTCGGTAATCTTACCGTCTTTGATTTTCAGAAAATCCGTACCGACTTTGACGGCGGTTTGGTTACCGAGCGTAGCGGTTACACGCCAATATGCAGAAATTGTGTCGCCGTCGCGGAACGGACCGAGTACGATTTCATAATGCAAATCTGCTTTAGCACGAATGGTAGCTATCCAAGCCTTTGCACTGGCTATGTCAGTTACGGGCGCGGGTGGTGGAGTGGAATCAGCGGTCAGATGTGCTTTGAAGTTGTTTGACAGCAGTTCATCGGCAATGTTGAGATTGCCATTCCACATCTGTGTCCATGCAGTATAGATTTTTTGTGTTTCGGTCATGTTTTTGTCTCTTAACGGTGTTGGGTAATAAGGAAAATCCTGTGCTGAAAAGCTGGGAAATGATGCTATGCAATCTTACCTGTCGTCAATATTGATACGAAAACTGCCTGAATGCAGCCTGCGCTTTATCTGCCCCAAAAAAACAAACGGAGAACCATGATGAAACCGCTATTTGCCGTATTGTCCGTCGCCTTTCTGCTCGGCACGAGCGTCAGTATCCACGCCGCGGAACAGGCCAAACCTACCGACCGCAGCGTCCAAGTGTATAAAAAAGCCGACTTGGCGGAGTGGAACCGCGAAAACGCAGCCGGAGGCAAAGGTCTGCTGCTCGGCCGCTTCGCCTTCACCCGCCACCAGACCGCCGCCCAAGACGCGTTCAGGGAAATCGGCTGGCTGACCCTGCCGCCGGGCGCATCCATCGGCGAACACAAACACACCGACAACGAAGACGTTTACATCATCGTATCGGGCAAAGGCGTGTTTACTGACAGCACGGGCAAACAGACCCAAGTCGGCGCCGGCGACATTACCATCGCCCGCCCCGGCCAGTCTCATGCGTTGAAGAACATCGGCAAAGAGCCGCTGGTCTTCCTTGACCTGATTGCCGAAACCGCCGCCGCCCAAGCTGCCAAATAGCAGTCATCAAACCGACAAGGTCGTCTGAAAACCATATTGCGTTTTCAGACGACCTTTTTTGTTGTTTAGGCAACATGATTCGTTCCAAGCAAACGGGGGATGGCGCGTTGCCGCTGTTTCTGTCTTTTTTATCATTTTCAAGATATTGGGTTTCAGACGACCTTTGGTTTTCGCTGTTTGTATGGGCTTGGGTTTGGCTGTTTTGCCGCACCAAATGCGGTTTGTTCCTTGAATTCTTGTCATATTAATGATGTGATGTTATATAATAACAATCTATTTGAAATATGACGGGAAACCCAAAATGACACAAGCCACGCTTAAACCTATTGTTTTATCTATTCTTTTAATCAGTTCCCCCATTCTCGCCCAAGCGCATGAAACCGAGCAGACGGTGGACTTGGAAACGGTCAACGTCGTCGGTAAAAGCCATCCGCGCGCTACTTCGGGACTGCTGCACACTTCGACTGCCTCCGACAAAATCATCAGCGGTGATACTTTGCGGCAAAAAGCCGTCAATCTCGGCGACGCGCTCAACGGCGTGCCGGGCGTCCATGCTTCGCAATACGGCGGCGGCGCGTCCGCGCCTGTGATACGCGGGCAGACGGGCAGACGGATTAAAGTGTTGAACCATCACGGCGAAACGGGCGACATGGCGGATTTCTCGCCCGACCATGCCCTGATGGTGGACACCGCCTTGTCGCAACAGGTCGAAATCCTGCGCGGGCCGGTAACGCTGTTGTACAGCTCGGGCAATGTGGCGGGCTTGGTGGATGTTGCCGACGGAAAAATCCCCGAAAAAATGCCTGAAAACGGCGTATCGGGCGAACTGGGGCTGCGTTTGAGCAGCGGCAATTTAGAAAAACTCACGTCCGGCGGCATCAATGTCGGATTGGGCAAAAACTTCGTGTTGCACACGGAAGGGCTGTACCGAAAATCGGGCGACTACGCCGTACCGCGTTACCGCAAGGAAGAAGGTCGTCTGAAACGCCTGCCCGACAGCCACGCCGATTCGCAAACGGGCAGCATCGGGCTGTCTTGGGTCGGCGAGAAAGGCTTTATCGGCGCGGCGTACAGCGACCGTCGCGACCGCTACGGCCTGCCTGCGCACAGCCACCTCTACGACGACTGCCACGCCGACATCATCTGGCAGAAGAGTTTGATTAACAAACGCTATTTGCAGTTTTATCCGCACCTGTTGACCGAAGAAGACATCGATTACGACAATCCGGGCTTAAGCTGCGGCTTCCACGACAACGATAATGCACACGCGCATACCCACAGCGGCAGACCGTGGATAGACCTGCGCAACAAACGCTATGAAATCCGCGCCGAATGGAAGCAGCCGCTCCCCGGCTTCGAAGCCCTGCGCGTGCATCTGAACCGCAACGATTACCGCCACGACGAAAAAGCGGGCGATGCGGTGGAAAACTTCTTTAAAAACAAAACGCAAAATGCCCGCATCGAATTGCGCCACCTGCCCATAGGTCGTCTGAAAGGCAGTTGGGGCGTGCAATACCTGACCCAACAATCCAGCGCGCTTTCCGCCATTCCCGAAACCGTCCAACAGCCGATGTTGATCGACAACGATGTGCATCATTACAGCTTTTTCGGCGTAGAACAGGCAAATTGGGACAATTTCTCGCTTGAAGGAGGCGTGCGCGTGGAAAAACAAAAAGCCGCCATTCAGTACGACAAGGCATTGATTGAGCGGGAAAACTACTACAACCAACCCTTGCCCGACCTCGGCGCACACCGCCAAACCGCCCGCTCGTTCGCGCTTTCCGGCAACTGGTATTTCACGCCACACCACAAACTCAGCTTGACCGCCTCCCATCAGGAACGCCTGCCGTCAACGCAAGAACTGTACGCACACGGCAAACACGTCGCCACCAATACCTTTGAAGTCGGCAACAAACACCTCAACAAAGAGCGTTCCAACAACATCGAACTCGCGCTGGGCTACGAAGGCGACCGCTGGCAATACAATCTGGCACTCTACCGCAACCGCTTCGGCAACTACATCTACGCCCAAACCTTAAACGACGGACGGGGCCCCAAATCCATCGAAGACGACAGCGAAATGAAGCTCGTGCGCTACAACCAATCCGGCGCTGACTTCTACGGTGCGGAAGGCGAAATCTACTTCAAGCCCACGCCGCGCTACCGCATCGGACTTTCCGGCGACTACGTCAGAGGTCGTCTGAAAAACCTCCCGTCGCTGCCTGGCAGGGAAGACGCCTACGGCAACCGTCCCTACATCGCCCAAGCCGACCAAAACGCCCCGCGCGTTCCCGCCGCACGGCTCGGCTTCCACCTGAATGCCGCGCTGACTGACCGCATCGATGCCCATCTCGACTACTACCGTGTGTTTGCCCAAAACAAACTCGCCCGTTACGAAACGCGCACGCCCGGACACCATATGCTCAACCTCGGCGCAAACTACCGCCGCCGCACCGGCTACGGCGAGTGGAATTGGTACGTCAAAGCCGACAACCTGTTCAACCAATCCGTTTACGCCCACAGCAGCTTCCTGTCCGACACCCCGCAAATGGGACGCAGCTTCACCGGCGGCGTGAACTTTAAGTTTTAAACGTGACGGATTTCTGGCGAAACCTTAAATGTGTTCAGAGGCAGCCGTCAGGTCTGCTTTTGAGGATGTCGGGTTTCGCGGAAATGTGAGAAAGGTCGTCTGAAAACCATATTGCGTTTTCAGACGACCTTTGAGTTTGTATAGTGGATTAAATTTAAATCAGGACAAGGCGACGAAGCCGCAGACAG
>JVVZ01000118.1:0-247 GCA_001062585.1 Neisseria meningitidis | reverse complement strand
ACGATCGCCGTCATAAGGACGGGAAAAGAAACTGTCTGATGACAAAAAATCAACTATGGGTTGCGCTGATTCAAGTATTTGGTTCCAATTCTTTTTCATTGTTGTTTATCTCTTACCTAGTTACGAATAATAGATTTTCCAATCTAAAGGTCGTCTGAAACAGGTTTCCAGCTTTTCAGACGACCTTTTCAAACCCACCCATACACATGAGTTAAGATTTCAAACGGATTACAGTTTTCTCATCCTT
>JVVZ01000117.1:0-4402 GCA_001062585.1 Neisseria meningitidis | reverse complement strand
AGCGCAACCTTGCCAAGGTTGAGGTCGCGAGTTCGAGACTCGTTTCCCGCTCCAGTTTGAACACTACCTGGTAGTTTGTTTGGCGAGATAGCAAAGTGGTAATGCAGCGGATTGCAAATCCGTCTACGCCGGTTCGATTCCGACTCTCGCCTCCACTCATTTCATGGCGGGGTGGCAGAGTGTTTATGCTATAAGGGGTGCAACCCTTATATAGGCCGGTTCAAATCCGCGCCCCCGCCTCCAAATTTCAATATAAAACAGTCTGCGCCCGGGTGGTGAAATAGGTAGACACAACGGACTTAAAATCCGTCGGCCCTAAACCGGCCGTGCCGGTTCGATTCCGGCTCCGGGCACCAATAAATCTATGAATTTATTGAATAATCTAAGACTCTAAATTACCAAAAGACAGCTTATAATTCAGGCTGTCTTTTTGCTTTGTGTCCAATTTGTGTCCAACTTGTGACCTTTACACAATGTAATTGCATGAAATCAAATACCTAAGGAAAAGCCCTGAAAACCGGACAAGTTTTCAGGGCTTGATTTTATATTCTACACTTGTTTACACGCTAAAGGCTTGAAAAATAAAATGTAGTTTTAAGTAATAACTGTTCTCATTGATGTAAGTCAAAAAAATATCGGGTAAACGTTCACATCTCCGCCAATCGTTACACTTCATAGAGCTAAAGTGCTATTCTGCAAAGGTAAATTTCTTCTACCTATAAATTCTATCTGACAAATTAGGAGCTTGATATGTCAACCGATGTACAGCAACGCCCTGCCGCTTGGGAAGGTTTTGTCGGCGGTAATTGGGAAACCAATGTCGACGTGCGCGATTTTATTCAGAAAAACTACACGCCTTATGAAGGCGATGCGTCTTTCCTCGCGCCTGCGACCGAGGCGACGACCAAACTGTGGGCGGACGTGATGGAAGGCATCAAAGTCGAAAACCGCACGCACGAACCTTACAAAATCGACGCGCAAGTCGTGTCCGGCATTACCAGCCATGCACCGGGCTATATCGATAAAGATTTGGAAACCATCGTCGGCCTGCAAACAGACGAGCCTCTGAAACGCTCAATCATGCCGTTCGGCGGTTTGAAAATGGTGCAAGACGCGTGCAAAGTGTACAACGTCGAGTTGAACCCTGAAGTCAGCGAAATCTTCACCAAATACCGTAAAACCCACAACCAAGGCGTGTTTGATGTTTATACGCCCGACATCCGCCGTTGCCGCAAATCCGGTGTGATCACCGGCTTGCCGGATGCTTACGGTCGTGGTCGCATCATCGGCGACTACCGTCGCGTAGCATTGTACGGTATCGACTTCTTAATGAAAGACAAACTCAACCAGTTCAACTCGCTGCAAGCCGATTTGGAAAACGGTGTGGATTTGGAAGAAGTCATCCGCCGCCGTGAAGAAATCAACGAACAATACAAAGCTTTGGGTCAAATGAAAGAAATGGCGGCCTCTTACGGCTACGACATTTCCGGCCCTGCGAAAAATGCGCAAGAAGCCATCCAATGGACTTACTTCGGCTACCTTGCCGCCGTTAAATCGCAAAACGGCGCCGCCATGTCGTTCGGTCGCGTGTCTTCATTCTTGGATATCTACATCGAGCGCGACCTGAAAAACGGCGTAATTACCGAAACCCAAGCGCAAGAATTTATCGACCATTTGGTGATGAAACTGCGTATGGTCCGTTTCCTGCGCACGCCCGAATACGACCAACTCTTCTCCGGCGACCCGATTTGGGCAACCGAATCCATCGGCGGTATGGGTTTGGACGGCCGCACGCTGGTAACCCGCACCAACTTCCGCGTGCTGCACACCCTGTACAACATGGGTCCGTCTCCCGAACCGAACATCACCGTATTGTGGTCCGAACAACTGCCGCAAGGCTTTAAAGAGTTTTGCGCCAAAGTGTCCATCGACACCTCGTCCATCCAATATGAAAACGACGATTTGATGCGTCCGGATTTCAACAGCGACGACTACGCCATTGCCTGCTGCGTCAGCCCGATGGTGGTCGGCAAACAAATGCAGTTCTTCGGCGCACGCGCCAACTTGGCGAAAACCCTGCTGTACGCAATCAACGGCGGCGTGGACGAAAAATCCAAAGACCAAGTCGGTCCGAAAACTGAACCGATTATGGACGAAGTCTTGGACTACGACACTGTCTTTGCGCGCATGGACAAATTCATGGATTGGCTGGCAACCCAATACGTTACCGCATTGAACATCATCCATTACATGCACGACAAATACAGCTACGAAGCCGCGTTGATGGCGCTGCACGACCGCGACGTGAAACGCACTATGGCCTGCGGTATCGCCGGTTTGTCTGTGGCCGCCGACTCACTGTCCGCCATCAAATACGCCAAAGTCAAACCGATTCGCGACGAAAACGGTATTGCCGTCGACTTTGAAATCGAAGGCGAATATCCGCAGTTCGGTAACAACGACGACCGCGTGGATGACATTGCCTGCGACTTGGTGGAACGCTTCATGAAAAAAGTGGCGACTCACAAAACTTACCGCAACGCAACGCCGACCCAGTCCGTGCTGACCATTACCTCCAACGTCGTGTACGGCAAAAAAACCGGCAACACGCCTGACGGCCGTCGCGCAGGCGCACCGTTCGGTCCGGGTGCCAACCCGATGCACGGCCGCGATGTCAACGGTGCCGTTGCTTCGCTGACTTCTGTAGCGAAACTGCCGTTCGAGTTTGCTAAAGACGGTATTTCCTATACCTTCTCCATTGTGCCGGGCGCATTGGGTAAAGACGAAAACTCCCGCGAACGCAACCTCGCAGGCCTGATGGACGGTTACTTCCACCACGAAGAAGGAGAAGTGGAAGGCGGTCAACACCTTAACGTCAACGTATTGACCCGCGAAACGCTGGAAGATGCGATGAACAATCCGGACAAATATCCGCAACTGACCATCCGCGTGTCCGGTTACGCCGTACGCTTCAACTCGCTGACCCGCGAACAGCAGCTTGACGTGATTACCCGCACCTTTACACAAACCATGTAAAGCAAAGGGTTTACAGTAAACCAAGCCGGGGGACGGATTATCCGGAACCCGGCTTGATTTTGCCTGAAGCAATGGTTTGATAATATCAAAATCCAGTGGATTAACTTTAAATCAAGAAGACCGAAGGCGGTACAATAGAGTTATCATTAAAACCCATTTACCTATTTAAAAACAATCCATAAACTTCCCACAACAGGGAACGCAATGCCCGCATATTAATCCAATAAGAAGAACCCTCTGCAACACAAAAACAAGTTTTCAGACGACCCCAATATCCGGTACATCAGACACCATGCAGACATCCATCGCCATCAACCCCGAAACACCCGCACCCGCCAAAGACCTCGGACACCGCCATTACAACGGCAAAGGCATCGTCCATTCCGTAGAATCCTGCGGCGCGGTGGACGGTCCCGGATTGCGCTACGTCCTCTTTCTGCAAGGCTGCCTCATGCGCTGCCTCTACTGCCACAACCGCGACACATGGGACTTGCACACCGAACAGGCCCAAGAAATGACCGTGCCCGAAGTCATGAAGCAAGTCATGTCCTACCGCCACTACCTGCGCGCCACAGGCGGCGGCGTTACCGCCACAGGCGGCGAACCGCTCCTGCAATACGAATTCGTGCGCGACTGGTTCACCGCCTGCCAAGAACACGACATCCACACCTGCCTCGACAGCAACGGTTACGCCCTGCATTACGATTCCATCCTTGACGACCTGCTCGACCACACCAACCTCGTCATGCTCGATTTAAAACAAATCGACCCCGAAATCCACAAAGTCCTCGTCGGCATCCCCAACACCAAAACCCTCAAATTCGCCCACTACCTCGCCGAACGCAAACAGCCCGCCCGCGTCCGCTACGTCGTCGTGCCGGGCTATACCGACGACGACCGTTCCGCCCACCTGCTCGGCGAATTCATCGCAGACATGGACAACGTCGAAATGGTCGAACTCCTTCCTTATCACGAACTGGGCGCGCACAAATGGGCATTGTGCGGCGACACCTACAAACTCACCGGCGTACATCCGCCCCCCAAAGAAACCATCCTCAAAATCAAATCAATTTTAGAAAGCTACGGCAAAAACATTATTTATTGAGTTCAAATCCAAAAGGGTCGTCTGAAAATGAAATATTCGCTTTCAGACGACCTTTTCGCCGTTCATCCCATTTGTTGCAGCCCATTGCATCAATCAGTTACCATATAAATCTATTGTCATTTTAGACCTTCAGTCGCAATCTTTGGGCTAAGTTGAGACAACGTGGTATCGGTTCAAACTTGGATTACTAGAGCATTCTTATCTTTAAAATTTATAGTGGATTAAAATTGCAATGATACGGCGTTGCCAACGCCCTTATGT
>JVVZ01000116.1:0-204 GCA_001062585.1 Neisseria meningitidis | reverse complement strand
CAACTGGCCGAAAAAAACCTAAAAGTAGAGAAGGCATCCGCCGCCGTCATTGATGCCACCATTATTCAGACTGCCGGCAGCAAACAGCGTCAGGCCATAGAAGTCGACGAGGAAGGACAAGTCAGCGGCCAAACCACACCGAGTAAGGATAAAGATGCCCGCTGGACAAAGAAAAACGGCCTCTACAAACTCGGTTACAAACAA
>JVVZ01000115.1:0-763 GCA_001062585.1 Neisseria meningitidis | reverse complement strand
ATCAGGACAAGGCGAGGCAACGCCGTACTGGTTTAAAGTTAATCCACTATATTTTTTACCCTAAGCCTTTGTTGTCTTATCTGAATTTTGGTCAATATGCGGTTGATCGTGTTTGTTTTAAAACAGTTTTTTGGAATCCAGCAACAAGGTGACAGGACCGTCGTTGCAGAGTGAAACCTGCATATGGGTTTGGAAGCGGCCGGTTTCTACCGTCAGACCGTGGGCGCGTAATAATTCGGCGGTGCGTTGATATAGGGATTCTGCCTGTCGGGCAGGGGCGGCTGCGGAAAAAGAGGGGCGACGGCCGCTGCGCGCATCGGCATAGAGGGTGAACTGTGAAACGAGCAAGACTGAGCCGCCCGTGTCTTTAAGCGACAGATTCAATTTTCCGGCTTCATCTTCAAAAATGCGCAGATTGGCTATTTTGTCGGCGATATAGGAGGCATCGGCCTCGTTGTCATTGTGTGTAATGCCTAAAAGAATCAAAAAGCCGCGACTGATTTTGCCGCTGGTTTCGCGGTGTCCTTCGCTCAGGACGTCAACTTGGGCATGGCTTACTTTTTGAATAACGGCGCGCATGAGGTTTCCTCGGATAGGGGTAGTCAGCAAGGTGGATGATTTCGCTGACTGATGTTGATTTGTCTGGGGGAGGTCGTCTGAAAACGATTGGCTCTAGTCTAACAGAGTATTTCTGTTGGTCTAGAGCCATTTGTTTTATAGTGGATTAACTTTAAACCAGTACGGCGTTGCCTCGCCTTGTCCT
>JVVZ01000114.1:0-2158 GCA_001062585.1 Neisseria meningitidis | reverse complement strand
CTGTCTGCGGCTTCGTCGCCTTGTCCTGATTTAAATTTAATCCACTATAAAAAGAGTTTTCAAAGATAAAGGTCGTCTGAAACCGTGTTTGAAACATTGGCTTTGTAAACACAGTTTTCAGACGACCTTGTTTATTGGGAATAGGCAAAAACGATTAATAATCCACTTTAATCTTGGGCGTTTCCTGCGCCGCTTCGTATTCTTCTTCCAACTCAAACCGCAGCGGGTACAAATCCAACTTTTCCATCAACAGGCGGTCGCCGTCTTCGTCGGGGTTTTCAGTAGTTAAGAGTTTGTCGCCATAGAAAATCGAGTTCGCGCCCGCCATGAAACACATTGCCTGCATGGATTCGGGCATACCCGAGCGTCCGGCGGAAAGGCGGACGTAGCTGTGCGGCATGGTAATCCGCGCCACGGCGATGGTACGGACGAACTCCGTCCAATCCAAATCTTCGGCATCGGCCAGCGGCGTGCCTTCCACTTTGACCAACTGGTTAATCGGCACACTTTCGGGCTGCGGGTCGAGGTTGGCGAGGCTGGCAATCAGTCCGGCACGCTCGGCGCGGGTTTCGTTCATGCCGACGATGCCGCCGCAGCAGACTTTCAAACCGGCGTTGCGGACTTTGCCTAAGGTATCCATGCGGTCTTCGTGTTTGCGCGTGTGGATGATGTCGTTGTAACGTTCGGGGTCGGTATCGAGGTTGTGGTTGTAATAGTCCAAACCTGCTTTTTTGAAGTCTTCCGCCATACCGTCTTCGAGCATACCAAAGGTGCCGCAGGTTTCCATGCCCAATCCCTTCACGGCTTTGATGATTGCGGAAACCGTCTCCACGTCTTTGGGTTTGGGGCCGCGCCATGCCGCACCCATGCAGAAACGGCTTGCGCCGCGCGATTTGGCGATTTTGGCTTTTTCGACGATTTCATCCACATCCATCATCTGCTCTTTGCCCAGATTGGTGTTGTGGTGCGCCGATTGCGGGCAGTAGGCGCAGTCTTCGGGACAGCCGCCGGTTTTGATGGACAACAGCGTGGAAAGCTGGATTTCGCGTGGATTGAAATTTTGGCGGTGTATTTCGGCGGCTTGGTAAACGAGGTCGAGGAAGGGAAGTCCGAACAGGGCTTCGACATCGCATTTTTTCCAATAACGCGCGGTCGGATGCGGCTTGCGCTCGGTCTTACGGCGCAAGGCGACGGGAGAGATGGTCATAGTGTGTTCTTTCGTGTTTACAGCGGCACAATGACGCTGACTGCCTGACTGCCGGCGCAATGACGGCAGCGGCGTGGTTAGATAAGTTGGCATCGATGTTATTTGCCTCAAAGGGTGAAATCATTCAAATACTTGAACAATTTTGGCAGCCCATAAAATCGTAAGATTACCACCCTACTCTCGATGCCGCATGGAGTGTAACGCTTTTGAAAACTCAGGGCAAAATTTTTTAGCTTCTTATTCAAGAAATAAACTGAATTTCCTATTTCCATTGATGGAAACCAAATTTTCAGACGACCTCCAACAAGCAGAACCAATTTATCCATGTGCGATATTGGCGGATAAGCAGATTCAAACTAGAATCGATAAATTAATCACATTGCACTATGACTATATTAAAAAAGGAATATGATGAATCAGCCTAAAATTAAAGCATATTGGAAATCTGCCGCTATGCTGCTGGTTGCATTTGGCGTACAAGCACTCTTGTTTTTATTATTGCTTTACATGTATGTTTTAGATAAAGGAAATCCGTCCGTTTTAGAGATATTGAGCAGTGTTTTGATTTTCGCTTCCCATGCACTACCCGCCATGCTGCTATGCACCCTTGTCGCGAAACGTTTGTGCTTGCGGCGCAGTGTAGCAGGAACGCTGTTGTTTGCATTGCTTTCAGCGGCAGGTGTGGTAATCACGATTGCGGCATCTGAAGGGATATTGATGCTGATATATCAGCGTTCAACGACATTGGATTGGCAAATGTACACCGGAGTTGGAATAATGGGGGCAATTGCAGGCGCGATTGCTTCTTTGTTGTTGCCAAGGTCGTATGAAAGCAAATCCCTCAATAAATAGTGACATAGCTTTGACAATTGTATAGTGGATTAACTCTAAACCAGGACGGCGTTACCTCGCCTTGCCGTACTATCTGTACTGTCTGCGGCTTCGTCGCCT
>JVVZ01000113.1:0-7815 GCA_001062585.1 Neisseria meningitidis | reverse complement strand
CTGCACCTTGTGAGTTGGAGGGGATGTCCAACTTTTGGGGTGCAGTTCAAACCTTAAATCAGGTTTTCAGACGACCTTTCATTCTAGCAGACCGATTAGGTCAGCCCATCAAGCCTGTTTCAACTTCGCATCGGCATCGCGCAACGCGGTACGCAAACCTTCCTCGATAACAGGATGGTAGAACGGCATATCCAGCATTTGCGGAACGGTCATCTTCATTTGATGCGCCCATGCCAACAGGTGCGCCAAATGTTCGGCTGCCGGGCCTAAGATTTCCGCGCCGATGAAGCGGCCGGTGGCTTTTTCGGCATACAGGCGCATATGGCCTTTGTTTACCAACATCACGCGGCTGCGGCCTTGGTTTTTGAACGATACTTCACCGATGACAAATTCGTCGGGTTGGTATTGCGCGGCAACCTGCGCGTATTTCAAACCGACAAAGCCTATTTGGGGATTGGTGAACACCACGCCGATGGTGCTGCGGCGCAAACCGCCGCCGATATTCGGGTAGCGGCCCGCATTGTCGCCGGCAATCTTGCCTTGGTCGGCAGCTTCGTGCAGCAAAGGCAGTTGATTGGACGCGTCGCCCGCGATGAAGATATGCGGAATGCTGGTCTGCATGGTCAGCGGATCGGCAACAGGTACGCCGCGCGCGTCTTTTTCGATATTGATGTTTTCCAAACCGATATTGTCAACGTTCGGACGGCGGCCTACGGCTGCCAGCATATATTCGGCAACAAATACGCCTTTTTCGCCGTCTTGCTCCCAATGAACTTCTACATTGCCGTCTGCGTCGAGTTTGACCTCGGTTTTAGCATCCAGATGCAGTTTCAATTCTTCGCCGAACACGGCTTTCGCCTCGTCTGAAACGACGGGGTCGGAAATGCCGCCGATGATGCCGCCCAAGCCGAAAATTTCGACTTTTACACCCAAACGGTGCAATGCTTGACCCAGTTCCAAACCGATAACACCCGGTCCGAACACGGCGACGCTCTTAGGCAGCGTATCCCATGAGAAAACGTCATCATTGATAATCAAACGGTCGCCCAAAGACTGCCACTGCGGCAGGATGACGGGACGCGAACCGGTAGCAATCACGAAACTTTTTGCCGTGATTTGGGTATGGTCGTCGATTTGGACGGTATTCTCGTCGATAAATTTAGCCGAACCCATAATGCGCTTGTCGGCAGGCCATTCTTCCACATCGGCAACGACAAAGCCGACAAAACGGTCACGCTCGGATTTGACGCGCCGCATCACTTCTTCGCCGTTGACGACGATGCTGTCTTTATCCAAATGCACGCCGAACGGATCGGTATGCAATGCGTGATGGCGCGCCTCTGCGGCGGCAATCAAGAGTTTGGAAGGCATACAGCCCACGCGCGCGCAGGTCGTGCCGAACACGTTGTTTTCAATCAGGTAAACATTGTCCGAATGTAAACGGGCATTGCGAAACGCGCCCATGCCGGCAGTACCGCCGCCGATTACGACGACATCTGCTTGAATTTTTTTCATAATCTTTGTCCTTTTTTGTTGAGCGTCCGAAGCGGTATCAGCGTGAAGCGTATCAGGTTTTCAGACGACCCATTTAATAAACTATCAAAAATAAAAAATCGATAGTTATTTTTAAAATATTGATTTAAAACAATAATCTCAAATTCTACTTGTAAATATAGAGCTATTCAGAACGACCGTGTAGCGTATCGTCTGAATAACTCTATTTTTCTGTTCAGACGGCTTTGTTTAAACCGTCTCAAGCATCAGGCAATTAGTTTTTAGCCAAGTAAGCTTCTAAATCTTCGCTGCCGCCGATGTATTTGCCGCCGATGAAGACTTGAGGAGCAGTCATCTTGCCGGTAATGGCGCGAACGGAAGTAACAGTTGCATCTTTGCCCAATACGATTTCTTCGTAAGACAGACCTTTGTCTTGCAAAGCTTTTTTAGCTTTAGCGCAGAATTGGCAGCCGGGTTTGGTGAAGATGGCAACAGATTCTTGAGCTTTCCAGTCAGGAGCGATGAATTTCAACATAGTGTCAGCGTCAGACACTTTGAAAGGATCGCCCGGCTCTTCAGGCTCGATGAACATTTTTTCAATCACGCCGTCGTTAACCAGCATGGAGTAACGCCAAGAGCGTTTGCCGAAGCCCAAGTCTTCTTTGCCGACCAGCATGCCCATGCCTTCGGTGAATTCGCCGTTACCATCAGGAATCATGTAGATGTTGTCAGCTTCTTCTTCGGCAGCCCAAGCGTTCATCACAAAAGTATCGTTTACAGATACGCAGTAAATTGCGTCAACGCCGTTTTCTTTGAACGCGCCGAACAATTCGTTGTAACGCGGCAGGTGTGAAGAAGAACAAGTCGGAGTAAATGCGCCGGGCAGAGAGAATACGACTACTTTTTTGCCTTTGAACAAGTCATCAGTGGAAACATCTTTCCAAGTGTCGCCCACGCGGGTACGGAATACGACGGAAGGTACTTTTTGACCGGTACGATCTTGCAAAGCCATTTTGGATCTCCTTGAAATTTTAGGTTTAGGGAATGATACGAGTGAATGTGTGCATTCTAGCGCAGGGAGTTTGATTTGTATAATTTATAGTTCAAATAATATTAATTACCTGAAGCTATGAAACTCAACCTGCGAACGTTTCATTTAAATAGAGGTCGTCTGAAAGAAAACAAGCCCCTGACTTGGAATTATTTTTCGGAATCGTGTGCATCGGACAATACGACTTCGCGGATACTGCTTTCTACTTTATCTTTCAACATAAAGCGGTCTTCGTCTTTGCCGGGGCGAATCGGGGCGGCAAAATCAATACGGATGCGCAGCTTTTTCATGGAAACGATGCGCCAGAGCGAGCGCACCAAATCGACTTGTGCATAAGACGGCACAGTCGTCCTTTTACCGGCATCATCATAATAGCGCAGCGTAACCGCCTGAACAGGCGCGTCGGCATCGATGGCGGATTGGAAGAGCGCGGCTTTGAACGGCAAAATATCCAAGCCCAAAGAAGTCCGCGCTTCGGGGAAAAAGCTGACATTCTGCCCGGCTTTCAACGCGGCGCAAATGGCTTGGTTAATCGGCTCGACATCGCGGCGGGAATTGCGGTTGATAAACACCGTACCTGCGTTTTGCCCCATTTTACCCAATACCGGCCAGTTTTTGATTTCCTGCTTGGCGATAAAGCTGCTCGGATACACCGCACTCATGGCGAAAATATCCAGCCACGACACATGGTTTGCCGCCACCAAAACACCCTTCACATTATCAGCAGGCGGCGTGCCGATTTCCAATTCGATATCCAAGGCTTCCAGCGCGCCTTTGCCCAGAGTAATGACCGCATAATCGCGTTCGGCAGGATTGCCGGCATCGATACGGCGCAAATGCCTTCCGGTTCGGAACAGCCATCCTGCCAAGCGGAACAATCTGCCCAAACGGGTAAAAAACGGGGCTTTTTGTGAGTGCATAACTGTTTTTCTTTTCGTATTAAATGTGTATCAAATCATAGCAATAACGTTTTCAGACGACCCAGATGACAAAGAGGTCGTCTGAAAACAGGTTCATACATTATTTTTGGCAGTTAGGACAATAAAACGTCCCGCGCTGCCCCAAAACTTCTTTCTGCACCAAACCGCCGCAACGGACGCAGGGTTCGTTGTGCCTGCCGTACACCGTATATTCCTGCTGGAAATAGCCGCTTTTGCCGTCGCTGTTGACAAAGTCGCGCAACGTGCTACCGCCGGTTTCAATCGCGCGCTGCAATACCGCTTTAATCGTTTCCACCAAGACGGCGCATTCTTTTTTCTTAACTTTGTCTGCAGGGCGGTGCGGCGAGATGCCCGATTTAAACAGGCTTTCGTTCGCATAAATATTGCCCACGCCGACCACGACGGCATTGTCCATCAGAGCCAGCTTGACCGCGCGTTTTTGCGTTTTAAATTTTTGGTACAGATAATCGGAGGAGAAGTCGTCTGAAAGCGGCTCGGGACCCAGTTTTTCAAGAAGCGGATGATGTTCCGCAATGCCTTCATACCACAGAATCGCGCCGAACTTGCGCGGGTCGTGATAGCGCAATACCGTTCCGTCCGCAAACACAATATCCGCATGGTCGTGTTTGTCGGGATGGTCAATCCGCGCATCGCCGCACGTAAAAATCCGCAGACTGCCCGACATGCCCAGATGAATCAACAAAATACCCGTTGCAAAACCGATAACCAAATATTTCGCCCGCCGACGGCAGCTCAACACCTCCTGCCCCGCCAAAAGCTCCGCCAACTGCGGATTGACCTGCCAGCGCAGCTTGGTTTGGCGCAACACAACATCCGCCACCCTTTTACCTTGAATATGCGGGCTGATACCGCGCAACGTCGTTTCCACTTCAGGCAATTCCGGCATTTTTCTTTATCCTCAAGCTAATACAATCAACATCGCCTTTTTCAGACGACCTAAGATTCTACCGATGCCAAAGCGGCCTGACAATTTGCAACCAATCGGCTTTACAGGCAGAAAGCAGCAAATTCAAGGCAGAATGACAAATATAGAAGGGGCTATATTTATGGAGTCAAACCTCTCGTTTTCAAATGTTCGGCCTCAAAAGGTCGTCTGAAAACCAGTCATGCCGGTTTTACCAACGCTGCATTCTCAATCCGAAATCCGTGCCGCGCCCAAAGCCACCGTCTGCGTTCCCAATATTTTTTCAAACTCCGGCAAGGGCGTCACCCCCGCCATACGTTTGACCAAAACCAAACCGTACACCGCCGCGCACTGCGGCCACCACCTGTCCCCCGCCTTATCCATAAAACGCCAAAACCGCAGCCCATTTTGCGAATTCACAGCAGGCAGGTACACCATAAACTTCCCAAACTCCACCTCAAAATCCAAATCCGCCAGCCGCTGCTTCAAAGCCGGCAAAGTCAGGCAATGCTCCTTTTTAGGCAACCGCGTTCCATCAAACCACTTGCTGAAAAACCACAAAGATTTCGGATTAAACCCCGTCAAAACCAACCGCCCTTCAGGTTTTAACACTCTGGACGCTTCATGCAGCACTTGCGTCAGTGCGGCAGTTTCATGACTGTGCGGCATCAGCAGCACATCAATAGAATGACTCTCCCAAGCCATAGCGTCCGCCGTCATCAATACATCACGGGGTACGGCAACCACGTTTTCAGACGACCCCAACCATTCACCGCCTTGTTGGACAACGGTCTGTCCGTCAAAATATTGCAAATGCCGCTCAAAAAAAGCAGCCTCGTTCTGAGCAACATAACGCCCCATAGCCGTATCTTCAAACCATACATCCATAGTCGTTATCCTATTAACTGTTTCATGCGTTCATTTCTACTGTCCGATAGAAAAATACAATGCAATCGCCGTATTTATGCCACAGATTTTAACATTAAGACCCAAGCATATGTAAATTTCACCCCCTTTACCTTGACGGCTACATCTTCAAACAGTACCATCGGGTAGACTAAATTTAACCTTATATCATTGATAATTATTGATTCATCATGGCAAAACTGAAAACCATCGCACTTACCATTTCAAGTTTATCCGCAGCTTCCGGCGCAGCATACGCTCAAAATGCCACACCAGATCAAGTAGGTATGGCAATGATGCGCCTCAATTCCTCTCTTTTGGATCAAGCCAAAGCGCAAACTTTCGGAACGGGCAGCCTTTGGGCATCGTTGCGCAAGGATTTCCGTATGAACGAGGTCAATTCCGAACTTGTTCGCCGCCATGAGAGCAAATTCGCTGCCAATAGTGCCTACTTCGACCGCACCATTACCCGCAGCAAACCCTATATGTACCATATTGCCAACGAAGTCAGAAAACGCAATATGCCTGCCGAAATCGCATTGCTGCCGTTTATCGAAAGCGCATTCGTTACCAAAGCGAAATCACATGTCGGCGCGTCCGGTCTGTGGCAGTTTATGCCTGCAACGGGTCGCCACTACGGCTTGGAAAAAACCCCTTTGTATGATGGCCGTCACGATGTCTACGCAGCAACTGACGCAGCATTGAATTACCTGCAATACCTGCACGGATTATTCGGCGACTGGTCCCTTGCACTGGCTGCCTACAACTGGGGCGAAGGTAATGTCGGCCGTGCCGTCAATCGTGCGCGTGCGCAAGGTTTGGAGCCGATTTACGAAAATCTGCGCATGCCTGACGAAACACGGAATTACGTTCCCAAACTCTTGGCCGTACGCAATATCGTTGCCAACCCGCAAACTTTCGGCATGAATATCACCGAAATCAACAATCAGCCGTATTTCAAATCCCTGAGCATCGACAAGCCGATTGACAACAGCACTATCGCCCGCTTCGCCAACATCAGCGAAAGCGAATTGCTGACACTCAATCCGGGATTCAATGCACCTGTATTCATCCCGAAAAACAATCGCCGCCTGTTGCTGCCTGTTGATTCTGTGGCTTCTTTCGAGAAAAACTACCGAAACGCGAATCCCGATACTTTGTTGTCTTGGAACGTATACACATCCCGAAACAATACCAGCTTGAACGCCATCGCAGCAGAAACCGGTATGAGCGTTGCCGAAATCAAACGACTGAACGGCTTGGGAAATAACTCCCTGTCTTCCGACCGCAGTATTTTGGTAGCCAAGAATAAAGCAGCAAATTCGGCGACACCTGACACACTCTCATTCATCGATGTTGATAACAGACCGGATACTTACCGTTCCAATATGCCGGAAATGGCACCTATTAAAACGGCAAAAGCAAATATTCCTACAATGGATTTTGCCAATATTAAACCCGTTGCGGCAGTACCAACAGATTATGTAGCCCTTGGCAAAAAAGCAGTATCCGAAACTGCTGTCGCTCAATCAGCTCCTGTTGGCGGAGAAAGCAAAATTGCCTCTGCAACTCCTACTACCGTTGCCAAAGCAGACATCACAACCACACCTGCAACCGCCGTTCAAACCGACTCTTCAGCAGATTTGGCATCGGCAAATGTCAAAGAAGAGCGTATTCCTGAAGTGTTTGCCCAATTGTCTCAAGCTGAAAGCAAGCCTGCCGTTGTCGAGCAAACTGCTGCAAATACAACTACTGAGCTGACTACTGCTCAAGCTGCTCCGACGCAAGCTGCTGAAACAGCCGATGAACTGATGGCGTTGGTAGATTCAAATCTTCGTACTCAAACTGAAAATGTAGCAGTCGCGCAAGCCTCCAGCGAACACAATATTGCATCCGACGCAGTCAAAGCGCGTAGCGAGCGTATTGCCGCCAATACCGCCAAACAACAAAGCCGCACTGAGGCACGTTTGGCCCGTGCGGGTAATCAGCAGCAATCTCAAACCGCAGGTGCGGGCATGCACCGTGTAGCCGATGGCGATACGCTGTTTAATATCTCACGTCGTTACAACTTGAGCGTTGCTGACTTGATTATTGCCAACAACATCAAAGGCAATAACATCCGTAAAGGCCAGCTGTTGCGTGTGACCGCAGCGCCCGCCAAAACTCGAAACAGTATCCGAAACGTTTCTTATACCGTTCGCAGAGGCGATACTTTAAATACTATCGCAAACCGATTCAACGTAGATGTAAACGATATTCGCCGCTGGAATCGAAATACCAATGGTGTGACACCCGGTCAACGTTTGAAATTAATCGGCAGTTAAGATTACTCTTCATGAAAAAGTCGTCTGAAATTTTCAGACGACTTTTTATTTGCCAACAAATTCAATTTTCCCCGCATCATCACTACCCCTCCCTTTAAAGAGAAAGTTTTTAGTGAATAATATAGTGGATTAACTTTAAACCAATACGGCGTTGCCTCGCCTTAGCTCAAAGAG
>JVVZ01000112.1:0-2690 GCA_001062585.1 Neisseria meningitidis | reverse complement strand
AAACCTTAGCCGCCCTGCAAGCCCTCTGCATCCGCAGTGTAGAGGAGCTGCGCGACACTGGTTCCGTCCAAGCCTTCCTGCTGCTCAAGGCCGCCGGACTGACCGTCACCCGCAGCACGCTTTGGCAGCTCGAAGCCCTGCTGCTCGGCATCAAACCGCAAGACCTGCTGCAATCGCAGAAAACCGCTTTGGAACAAGCCCTTAAAAACCATCCGCCCGTCGCCGTTTTCCCCACGTCGTCTGAAATGGAAACCTTCATGCGCGCCGCCTTGGTGCAGGCGGAACAATCCGCCCGCATCGGCGAAATCCCTGTCGGTGCGGTCGTCGTCTCCAACAACCAAATCATCGCCGCCACCCACAACACTTGCGTCAGCGACCACGACATCAGCCGCCACGCCGAAATCCGCGCCCTTGCCGCCGCAGGTGCCGCCCTCCAAAACTACCGCCTCGACGGCTGCGACCTCTATATCACGCTCGAACCCTGCGCCATGTGCGCCTCCGCCATCATCCAGGCCCGCGTCCGCCGCGTCATCTACGGCGCGGCAGAACCCAAAACCGGCGCAGCAGGCAGCGTTGTCAATCTGTTTGCCAACCCGCTGCTGAACAAGCACACGGCAATCAAAGGCGGCATTTTGGAAGGCGAATGCAAAGCCGTTTTACAGGCGTTTTTTCAGACGAGGCGGAAACAGTATTAAGCGCAAAAAAGGTCGTCTGAAAGCTTAAATCCAAGGTTTCAGACGACCTTTTGAGAGATTGCGAACTTTGTTTCATCCCGTTTTTCAGCAATTCTGATAAATATCCGGCGCGCCGTATTAAAATACGGTTTTCAGACGACCCCATCCATAAGGAACCCGCCATGCACACCGAAGCCGTTTTAACCGTATTGAAAAACCTGCAAAACCAAATCTGCGCCGCGCTTGAACAAGAAGACGGCGGGGTGGTGTTTGCGCGTGAAGAATGGACGGGCAAGTTGGGCGTGGGCGAAACCCGTGTGTTGAAAAACGGCGCGGTATTCGAGCAGGCGGGCGTGAATTTTTCGCATGTGAAGGGCAACAAAATGCCCGCTTCGGCAACGGCGCACCGTCCTGAATTGGCGGGCGCGGCGTTTGAGGCGATGGGCGTGTCGCTGGTGATTCATCCGAAAAATCCATATGTGCCGACCAGTCATGCGAACGTGCGCTTTTTTATCGCGTATCCGGAAGGCGGCGAGCCTGTGTGGTGGTTCGGCGGTGGCTTTGATTTGACGCCGTTTTATCCGTTTGAAGAAGATATTTTGCATTGGCACACGGTCGCGCGGGACGTATGCGCGCCGTTTGGGGAAGCGGTTTATCCCGAGTTCAAAAAATGGTGCGACGAATATTTTTATCTGAAACACCGCGGCGAAACGCGCGGCGTGGGTGGTTTGTTCTTCGACGATTTGAACCGCTGGGATTTCGACACCTGCCTGAATTTCATCAAGGCGGTCGGCGAAGGCTATATCGGGGCGTATCTGCCGATTGTGGCGAAACGCAAAAACACGCCGTACGGCGAACGCGAGCGCGATTTCCAGCTTTACCGGCGCGGGCGTTATGTAGAATTTAATTTGGTTTGGGACAGGGGCACGCTGTTTGGCCTGCAAAGCGGCGGACGCACGGAAAGCATTTTGATGTCCATGCCGCCTTTGGTGCGTTTCGAGTATCAATACGCGCCGGAAGATGGTTCGCCCGAAGCGCGGCTGAACGAGTTTCTCACTGCCCGCGACTGGCTCTCGGAGATGCAATAATGGCGGATAAACGCAAGCCCGACGCCCATCCTTCGGATAAATTCATCCTTGCTATGATTGTCATGGCGGTGTTCCTGGTGATCATCATCGGCGGCGGATTTATCGCCGTAGAGTATTTCAAGGCGCATCCCGAAGTGTTTGAATTGAAGCCGCCTGCAAAATAGTTTAGGAAGAAAGACAAAAGGTCGTCTGAAACTTTTCAGACGACCTTTTTCAGCTCTAAAACCCTTGTTTACAAAACAGCCAAAGCCGCGTCGTAATCAGGCTCGTTGGCGATTTCGGCAACCAGTTCGCTGTGCAGGACTTTGTCGTTTTCGTCCAAAACCACAACGGCACGCGCAGTCAGTCCGCGCAACGGGCTGTCGGTCAGGGCGACGCCGTAATCGGCAGCAAAGCTGCTGCGGAATGTGGACAGGTTTACCACATTGTCCAAACCTTCCGCGCCGCAGAAACGTGCTTGGGCAAACGGCAGGTCGGCTGAAATGCACAGAACGACCGCGTTATCCAAAGAAGACGCGCGTTGGTTAAACGTACGCACGGATTGGGCGCATACGCCGGTATCGACGCTTGGGAAAATGTTCAACACTTTGCGTTTGCCCGCAAAATCCGCCAAAGTTTTGTCGGACAGATCGCCAGCGGTCAGGCTGAATGCAGGCGCGGTTTGACCGACGGCTGGCAGGTCGCCGGAAGTGTGGACAGGGTTGTCGTGGAAGGTAATTTGAGCCATAGGGATTTCCTTTTCGGGGTTGACGGAAAATAAATAGAGCGAAATGAATCGGTTATCAATATCGGGCGACGGCTTACAGATTGCGCAGAGCAAAATGGGCCAACGCCGCGACAGCCGACAGTATAGCCGAAACCACTGTCTATTGGATTTTATAGTGGATTAACTTTAAACCAGTACGGCGTTGCCTCGCCTTGTCCTGAT
>JVVZ01000111.1:0-7323 GCA_001062585.1 Neisseria meningitidis | reverse complement strand
TCAAATCAAAAACAGCAAAGGTCGTCTGAAATCCATTTCAGACGACCTTTTTCATAAACATCCGAAACAATTTCAAACATACCGAGCTTCAACTTACAACTTAGAACCACCCACTCATCAATCCCTGTTACTTTTTTAAACAGTATCCATGTTAGTATTATGACTTATTTGATTCAAATTGGATTGAGTTGCTGTAATGAGTAAACACATTCTTTTAGGGATAAGCGGTGGTATTGCGGCTTATAAATCATGTGAGTTGGTCCGATTACTAAAAAAACAAGGATATTCTGTAACGGTGGCAATGAGTCGTGCTGCTACTGAATTTGTTACCCCCCTTACGTTTCAAGCATTAAGCGGACATCCTGTTCTAGTCGATACGCACGATGGTCACTCGACTAGAGGAATGAGTCATATTGATTTAACCCGAGAAGCGGATGTTTTTTTAATTGCTCCCGCTACTGCCAATACGGTTGCCAAGATCGCCAACGGTATTGCTGATAATCTGCTGACCAATTTGGCAGCAGCACGAAAATGCCCCATGGCAGTCGCTCCGGCGATGAATGTGGAGATGTGGAACAATCCTGCCAATCAAAGGAATATCCAACAACTGATTTCAGACGACATCACGGTTTTTCAGCCATCCTATGGCGAACAGGCTTGCGGTGAAATCGGGATAGGGAGAATGCCTGAAGCGATTGAACTTGCCGATTTGATTCATGATTTATGGACGCCGAAAATACTTGCCGGCAAAAAAATCTTAATCACTGCCGGCGCGACCTTGGAAATGATTGACCCGGTCCGTGGAATTACGAATATTTCCAGCGGTCAAATGGGCATTGCCCTAGCCCGCGCATGCAGAATGGCCGGCGCACAAGTTACGTTAATTTATGGACAGTTACAAACTCCCCTGCCGACCGGTCTCTATCATATGGAACGGGCTATTAGCGCCCAAGAAATGTACGATGCTGTTCATAAATATATTGAAGATCAGGATGTTTTTATTTCCGTAGCCGCTGTGGCTGACTATAAGGTAAAAAACAGCAGCCCGCACAAATTGAAAAAAGAAAATTCAAAAGATACCCCAACCCTTGAATTGGAAACTAATCCTGATATTTTGGCATCTGTAGCCGCCTTACCCAAACCGCCTTTTTGCATTGGATTTGCCGCAGAAAGTGAAAAAGTTTTGGAATATGCTCGGGCAAAACGTTTACGCAAAGGCATTCCGATGCTGATTGCCAATGATGTTTCTCAGGCAATGGGAAAATCCACCAATCAGATTACTATTATTACGGATGACGAGGAACTATCTTTCCCTGAGAAAGAGAAATTACAGGTAGCAGAAGAAATTGTTCAATCTCTTGCTCGCCATCTGGACAAACTAAACCTGTAAGTAATCAGGTTAGTCTTCACTATCTTCTACAACAGCAAAGGTCGTCTGAAAATTTTCAGACGACCTTTATGATATTTAATGCCCTGCTGATGAGCTTCCATTGAATGGCGGCTTGGCAAACCAAATTATGGAAATCATGACGATGAACAAGATACTGCCAGCCAGAAAAATCTCATTTGATCCCATAATGAAGCCTTGCTGCGTAATGGCATCGGAAATATTTTTCAAAACCTGCTGTTCACTCAGCCCCCGATTCGTCATTTCATGAACTGTTTGAACAGTCAAACTCGAATATGGATTAATCTGTTCACTCAGTTGCGTATGATGCAAAGCTTCTCTCCGCTCCCACATGGTACTGACTATGGATACACCCACACCACCCATGAAGACGCGCAAGAAATTAGACAGGCTACTTGCTGATGCAATCTGATCGGATTTAATATGGGACAATGTAATGCTGGTCAACGGAAGGAAAAACATGGACACACCCAAGCCTTGCCAGAATTGGGGCCAAACAACATTGCTCATATTCATTCCGGCATAAAAATCAGTGCGCCAATAGAAAGTAAAAGCAAACGTCAAGAAACTTGCGGTAACAAGAAGACGCATGTCAATGCGGTTGCCGAATCTACCTATAATTGGGGATAACAAGATAGGAAGAAAGCCCACCGGTGCAGCCGCCAAGCCCGCCCATGTTGCGGTATAGCCAAGATTAGACTGCAACACCAGCGGCAACAGCGTGAGCGTACCCATGTAAACCATAAAGCCCAATGAAGTTGCCAGTACGCCTATCGTAAAATTTCTGTTGCTAAACAAAGAAAAATCGACAATCGGGTATTTCTCGCCAAGCTCCCAAACCACAAAATACGTCAGACATACCAATGCAACGATGCCTAACACAATAATCTCTCCAGAGGCAAACCAGTCCAACTCTTTACCTCTATCAAGCATCATTTGCAGCGCACCGACGCCAACCACCATCAAGACCAAACCGATGTAATCTATCGGCGTCTTAACCACTTCCGTTTCCCTATCCCTCAATTGCTGCCACACAATAAGTGCAGAAATAATACCGATAGGGATGTTGATGAAGAAAATCCAACCCCAATGCCAATTATCCGAAATCCAACCGCCGAGAATAGGACCTAAAACAGGCGCGACGACAACGGTCATTGCCCACAATGCCAAAGCCAATGTCCGTTTTTCAGGAGGATACGATGCCATTAACAAACTTTGCGACAGCGGAATCAACGGTCCGGCTACAAAGCCTTGTAACACCCTGAAGATCACCAAAGCCTGAAGATTGGGTGCAATGCCGCACAACCACGACAGCAAAACAAATCCCACTACGGAGGCGATAAACAGTTTTACTTCGCCAAACCGTTTTGCCATAAATCCGGTTAGCGGCACTGAAATCGCATTCGCCACGGCAAATGACGTAATAACCCAAGTACCCTGAGTAGTCGCCGCCCCCAAGTCCCCGGCAATTACCGGTACTGCAACGTTGGCAATCGTGGTATCCAAGACTTCCATAAAAACGGCAAGGCTGAGCGCCAACGTAACCAGCACCAGCCTAACACCCTGCAATGGCGGATAATTCATATTTCTTCGCTATTATTCATTCAATATATTGCACAGTGATTGCGCTTAGATACACATCCCTTTTCAGACGACCTCTTTTGATGAATATTCACATCATCGCAAGCCAAAAACAAAGTTCTGCCTTACATTTAATCCATCACAAATTTGCTTCCTCATGCGCTTCGATATCTATTCGCTATCAAATTCCCAAATTCAGCAATTCAACGCATGAAAGGTCGTCTGAAAACATTTTTACTTAGCGTATTTCTCAAAAATCTTATCGATCAACGCATCGGCGGCAGCCCAATCTACGCCTTCAGTTTCCGGGGATGCTACATTTTTATCAGCGGCAGCCGTCATGTTTTTTCCTGAGCCGGCACCTGAAATATCAACCTTTACCTTCATAGATAAACCGACACGAAGCGGATTAGCCTGCAACTCTTTCGCATCCAAACTGATGCGGACCGGAACACGTTGCACAACCTTAATCCAGTTCCCCGTCGCATTTTGCGGCGGCAAAAGAGAGAATGCACTGCCCGTACCCGCTGACAAACCCATCACCCTGCCATGATAGACCACTTTATTTCCATATAAATCAGCAGTCATTTCAACAGGTTGACCAATTTTCATTTGACGCAGTTGCGATTCTTTAAAGTTAGCATCCACCCAAAGATTGCTCAAAGGAACCACAGCCATCATTGGAGAGCCTTGGGCAATACGCTGACCCACCTGAACATTTCGTTTGGCAATCTGTCCATTCATCGGCGCGCGAATTTGGGTGCGTTGCAGATTCAGCCATGCATCCTTAATATGGCTGATGGCTGTTTGCACCGCAGGTTGTTGACGCAGAGGGATATTATTACCTAAAACTGCTTGTGCAGAAGTCTCTTCCGCTTCCACTGCCTTCAAAGCCGCTTGCGCCTGAACCACCGCAGCACGAGCATGACTCAACTCTTCACCTGAAATCGCATCCGTTCCCGATAAAGCTTCACGTCGGCGCAAATCTGCCTGAGCCTTTGCCAATTCGGCTTTTCGCAAAAGAACCTGCGCTTTTGCTTTTGAGTTAACCGCAGTTTGTTGTTTATTCTGACGAATTGCCTGAATCAATTCATTTTGAGCACGCTCGTAAGCCAGCTGAAAATCGCTGTCATCCAACGCAACCAAGACATCCCCTTTTTTGACCACATCAGTATCGTCATACATCACCTTCCTTACCGTACCGGTGACCTGAGGGGTAATTTGCACCAGATGACCTGCAACATAGGCATCTTCCGTCTCTTCCTCATATTGCCAGAATAAGAAATACGCAAGAGCCACACCGACTGCAATCAAAATAAAAAGCAGTGTAATAACTGCCAGATTACGCCCGCGTTTACGCCCTACCCTTGAACTTTTTGTCCCTGAATTGCGTAATTGTTCATTATTTTCTAGATTCGCATCCATGATTTCATTTTAACCTGGGTAATTACAGACTATTTTCCTTATGCACCCCATCCCACTAATATCTCATTGATTTTAATAGAATAGACAATACTGAAAAATACATACAGAGGTGCATTCTATAGCCGCATCGTTACTCAATCAAGTAACAATCATATTTAAAAACCATTTGGATATCCCCTTTTACCATTAGGCGCAAGCATTCATTTCAAAGTCATCTAAGCAATACCGATTCCTGACAATCAAAAAGCAATTGGCGACATTCTGAATACATACATTTAAACGTTAAATGCATATCCAAAATATCGCCAATTGACTTGATTAAAAGGAAAGGGGTCGTCTGAAAACCTTCTATTGCGTTTTAAACCCACCGCCCAACTGGGCATTCAGATTGCTCCATGCAATCAACCGTTCAGATTGATACTGTACCAATTGCATTTTCACTTGCAACATATCATCTTGTTTTTGTAATGCGCTGAGACCATTATCCAATCCTGCCCTCACTCTACCCTGAGCATTTTTAACCGACTTCTCAGATATTTTCAGCATTTTATCCCAAGTAGACTGTTTGCTTTGCAGGCTTTGGTAATCTACAACAGCATCCGCAGCAGAACGCATCGCATTCAAAACCGTTTGATCGTACACGGCCACCTGCTCATTATATTCTGCGCGTTTGCCTGCCAATTTTGACTGTAATGCCCCAGACGTAAAAATAGGAAGATTGATAGCAGGAACAATACCCAGCATGCCTGATGTTTTACCCCTTACCACATTGAACGCATCAATATGTCCAAGACCCGCCAAGGCTTTTAACTCAATATTGGGATAAAACTCTGCTTCGGTGGATTTAACCGTATGCAGCCTAGATTCCAATAATGATTTTTGTGCCGCGATATCCGGTCGGGCTGCTAACAAATCCGCATGGATTTTATTCACAGGTACAACAGGAACCGCCCCCATCCTACCGGGCTCTTGTTCGGAAAGCGCTCCTGGCACGTTACCGCTCAATACTGCCAAAGCATGTCGGACTTTGGCAATCTGTTGTTCCAATGACGTTTTTTCCAACTGAAGTTGCTGACTTGCCAATTCAAGCGGGTACAATGATTGTGCGGGCATCAGGTTTGCATGGATTCTGCGTGAGACCAATTGCTGCATTTTCTCTGACAGATTGATGCGTTCCTGTACAAGAGCTTGTCGCTCGCTCAAAGCCTGCCAAATAAAATATTGCTTGGCTACCGCATTCGCCAGCTCAATCCGTGCCTGATGGGCTTCATACAGAATTGCCTGACGACGTCCCAAAACCGCTGCAATCTGCTCACGGTTTTTTCCCCAAAAATCGAATGTCCAACTTCCCTGTACTGCCGCGTTTGCCAACAATAATGTATGGTCGGTATCAATACGGGAAGATGCGGGCTTGGGTGCAACATACATCCCGACCCCGCGCGCGGACATACCGATTTGCGTTTTGCCGGCGGCTTCGGTTATTCCCAGCTGCGCTTGTGCTTGCTCGAAACGCGCCTTGGCAATACGCAAATCCGTTGATGTCTGGATAGCTTGTGCAACCAGTTGATTCAGTTTGTTATCTTTTAATTGCAACCACCATCCGTCTTGAATGAGGGATGCCGACTTACCATCGGGCAAAGAATACACCGTTGGCTCTTCCAACGGTGCTTGTTTACCAAACTGCGCACAAGCCGCAAGTACAGATACTGCGATAATGCAGATGCCCCGTTTGGCAATATTTGATTTCATGGCAGACTCCGTTTTTTACTTTTATCCCTGCCACAATTCTTACTGCATCAGATCAGCTGTCCAAACGGTTCAACAGCTTGCCCAACAGATTTTGCAACTGGGTATAATCCTCATTGGTAAAATCTTCCCAAGCTTCGCCGCTCTTACTGGAAATTTGCGGCCATACTTGTTGGATAAAAGACTCACCTTCCTGTGTCAATTTTAACACAATCTGGCGGCGGTCTTGCTGGTTGATATGACGACCTACCCATCCCCGTTCTACCATCTCATCGGAAAGACGGGTCGCACTGGTACGCGTCAAATCCATCAAGTCGCTCAAACGCGAAGGAAGGATTTCGCTTTTAGGGCTGACGTAAACCGCCATCAAAGCGAACCATAAATTCTCGTTGATACCGAAAGTTTTCAAATTTTCATTGAGATGACTGCTTAGACGTTCGGTTGTTACCCGTAACAGACGCCCTGTTCTTACCTGTTGTTCTGAAAATTCAGGCAGGCGGTCGGAAAGTTGGCGCAGCGCGTTGACCAAGTCGGTTTGTGAAAAACTCATTATAAATATCCTCTTCTTAAATTTATTGGCTGTTTCTGCTGCAAATCAGAACAAATAATGACAATCTCATTTGCCTCAAAATACCAAATACTTATTCAATGCCGCTATACTAATTCAACTGATTATTTTCCGAATGAAAATCTGACAATCGGTCCAAGAAGATAACAAGTGGCGTTTTTTATGCATAGGTCATCTAATTTGTATGTAATTCCGAATTCTTACTCTACAAAATCAGTATTCAGAAAGGATAGATTCGTGGTTACCGACAACTTAATTTATTGTTTATATTGAAACCCCATGATTTATTAGAGAGATGGCGCTTCTCCTTAGTTCTATAACTCAAAACATGACTTTTGAGATACTACTGAAAACACTTCAAAAAATTTTAACTTTTACGATTAATGCGGAAAAATTAACTAGAAAAATCATAAATTTAAAAATCAGTTTAAATTCAATCCGCATTGCTTTGCAAAGGCATTACCGCCACATCAAAACATCCGCGCCCACCTATCATTTTTATGCATTTCCAGCCCAGCGCTCAACCGCTAAATATAGTGGGTTAAATTTAAATCAGGACAAGGCGACGAAGCCGCAGACAGTACAGATAGTACGG
>JVVZ01000012.1:0-2384 GCA_001062585.1 Neisseria meningitidis | reverse complement strand
AATTGCAATGATACGGCGTTGCCAACGCCCTTATGTACTACCCGTACACGGCGGACGTTGCCGCCTTGTCTCATTTTTATTTTAATCCACTATAAAAAGGTCGTCTGAAAACAGTTTTGGGTAACTGTTTCAGACGACCTTTTCCCTTACTGCGGCCAAACCCGCTCAAACATGGTTCGGCTTGACGTTTATCCTAATTGGCTGCGTTAACGCACAAAGAATCAATCTTGCCCGTACGCGGGAAGCGGATGGTGTAGCGTCCTTTTTGGTTGATTTCGGCAAAGCTGAAGCGGTCTTCAGGCGTATCGCCGTCCGCGCCCACTTCCAAAGCAACGCGTTTGCCTTTCGGGTCTTTCACGACCACATTAGGGCTGACGGGCGCGAATGAAAGCATCAAACCATTGTCTTCCGTCACTTTAAAGCTGTACACCTCGCCGCGTTTGACCTTCATAGGTTGGTCGATGCAGCCCGTTTCATTCAGGGGCAAATTTTTTTCCGCATAAGCAAAAGCAGTGCTGCCCAAACCCAAAGCAAGCATCAGGGAAAAACTCAGAGATTTCATAAGGTTTCCTTTGAGATTTAAATATTCAAACGAAGCGGGATTATAGCACTGATTATTTGGCATCCGCGCTAAGCGAGACGAAAAATAATCCAACCAACATAAAACTCAACCATCCCTCCGTTCCAACACCTTCCTCGCCGCTTCCACGCCCCAATACAAGGCTTCCTCAAATACCGAATAGCCGCTCAAATCGCTGTGGGCAAACAGCAATCCTGACGCTCGGTTTCTGATTTTTAACAAAGATTCGTCGTTCAGATAACTGGCTTTCGGTACGCTCATGCCGTGTCCGCGTACCGTAACATCGACGTGGGAAACGTGTTGCCAGAAGCCCTCTCCGTAGGCGGCGATCAAGTCTTTGGCGGCGAAGTCACGCAGCTCTTCGTCAGAGGCTTCGAGCAGTTGGCGGCGGACGGCTTGCGGAGTGTCGTGGTTAAGGGCGGCGTAGGCGGTGAAGATGGTGCGTGCGGGGCGGGCGACACGGATGAGCTGGTTGGTGGCAACAACGTAGCCGAGTCCTTGGCTGCCGTAGATGACGTTGTCCCACGCGGTTTCGCTGTTATTTTTTTCTTGCGGGAAGCTGTGCAGCTCGAAATTGGCGACCAGCCACGGGGCGTATTCGGGGATGTTCAGCCCGTATTGCGCGGGATTTTCGACGATGCGGGCAGCGACCATCAGCGGCATGGCGGAAATAACGTGTTGCGCGGTCAGGGCGAAGGTTTCGCCGCTTGAATTGTCGCGCAGCCAAACTTCGATACGGTCGTCTGAAAGCGGTTTGATTTTGACGGCGGATGCATTGACGGAAGCGGGTTTTTCGAGGCGGATGCGGTTTTCAGACGACCATTGCCAACCTTCCTGCAAACCGGCATGGCGGCGCAGGCTTTCGGAAAGGTGCGCCAGACCTTCGGGCCAAGTCAGGACGGTTTCCGCGCTGTTGCGGGCGGCGAAGTAATGCAGTCCGGCAAAGGCGGATACTTGCGCTATGCCCTGTCCGTAATCGTCGCGGCAGCAGTAATCGAGATACCACAAGAGTTCGGGCGAGGTGTAGCCTTCTTGCGTAAGCCATTGTTTAAACGTCAGGCTATCGAGTTTGCGCCACGTTTCGTCTGCCGATGACAGGGCTATCGGAATAGCAAAAATCTTTTTGCCGTCGCTGCCGTAAGCCTGTTTCAGACGACCGATTAAATCAAAAAAACGTTTGGAATCCGCATCTTCTTTCGGCAACAGGTGTTCCTGCCATTTATCCTGATACAAAAGGCGCGACTCGGGCGCGTAAACCAAATCGGTTTCCCTGAAACTGCCGTCCGATTGCAAGATACCAAAATCCGCCAGCATCTCGCGCACATACGCGCTCTCTTTCGACGGCAACGCGAGATAATGCGCGCCGCTCGGTGCTTTCAGGCCGTCTGAAGCGGCGTAGGCGGCATTGTTGCCGTTGCGCTCGAACCCTTCCGCCAGCAATACATCACGATGACCGTGTTTCGCCAAATACCACAACGCCCCCAAACCCGCCGCGCCGCCGCCGAGTATCAGCATATTGCATTCGTAACGTCGAGTCGGCGAGCTGAGCAATTTCCCGTCGCGCAACAAATGCCCCAACGGCAGCCCGACACGGTTGACGGAAACCGGCGGTTTGCGGTTGAGGCGGTTATAAGTCAGCCAAGAAAAAGATGACGCGGCGGCAAGCGCGGCGGTGTAACTGAGGAATTGACGGCGTGTCGGCATGGGGTTGAATGTCGGTTTAGGGTTCTGACAGGTCGTCTGAAACATCAAGACGGTTTCAGACGACCTTTTGATGAAATGTTTCCATCAATTTTGTTTGACT
>JVVZ01000110.1:0-2779 GCA_001062585.1 Neisseria meningitidis | reverse complement strand
CCTAAATGTCTTGGTGGGAATTTAGGGGATTTTGGGGAATTTTGCAAAGGTCTCTGCTTTTGAAATTTAGCTTTGCCGCTTACCGTTTCATCCGTTTTCAGTCTGCCCAACTTCAACGGTATTGCGCCGTTTTCTCCAGTAAAAACTCAATCACCGCCTGCACCTTTTTTGTCCGCTGGCTGTATTGCAGATAATAAAGATACAACGGCGGATACTGCCGCCAGTATTTTTGCAGCACGGGTACAAAATCCGCATGGTCGGGCTGTTGCTGCATATTATGGGTAAACGCCCGCCCGATACCCAAGCCTTGGCGGGTGGCATCCAATAAGATTTCAGGGTCGTTGCAGATAAGTGGCGTATCCATTTCCACGGCGGTTTCCTGCCCGTTTTGCGCAATCACCAGCGGCTCGATTTTGTTGGACGAGATAAAGCGGTAGCCGATGAGTTTGTGGGCGGGCAAATCCTTGGGCGTTTTCGGCGTACCGTGTTGCGCGGCGTAGTGTTGGCTGACGTACAGCCCTTCCTGCGTGCCGTTCAGCAGCTTGCGGGCAACCATGCCTTCATCCAAACGGTTGCCGAAGCGGATACCCAAATCGATACCATCCTCAATCAGGTGCGAAAGCCCGTCATTTAGCGAAATTTCCAGTTGAATTTGCGGATAGCGTTGGTGAAATTCCGCCAAATGCGGGCGCAAAACAAGCTGATACATTACCCGCGCCATGGTAATCCGCACCGTTCCGCTCACCTGCTCGCCAAAATTCCGCACTTCCTCAAAAGCCTGATGCAATGTTGCCATGGCTTGTTCGGTACGTTCCAAAAGCTGCCTGCCGGCATCGGTGAGCTGGATATTGCGCGTGGTACGGTGAAACAGCGGCACACCGATTTTCTGCTCCAATAACTTTAATGCTTGGCTCGCTGAAGGTACGGCGATTTCCAGTTTGCGTGCCGCCGCCGAAATACTGCCTTCTTGGGCGATGATTTGGAAAACGTTGAGCTGGCCGTAGAATGAATTGTCCATCGTTAGATTATACCTAATAGTGATTTAGTAATTATGCGTCTAATCATAACAATTATTCTGCGTATAATACACCCCATCAGCAAGCGATAAAGCTTAAAAACACTTTTCCGTTAAACCTATACAAGGAAGCCGAACATGAAAAACATCCTGATTATTTCCGGACACCCCAATTTGCAACATTCCCTGGCCAACGCTGAAATTTTGGTGGAAGTGGAAAAATCCCTGCCGAAAGCCGAAATCCGCAAACTGGACGCGCTGTATCCGAACCGTCGGTTTGATATTGCCGCCGAACAAGATGCGCTGCTGAAAGCCGATGTGATTGTGCTGCAATTCCCGTTTTCATGGTATTCGGTGCCGGGTTTGATGAAGTTGTGGATTGACGAAGTATTCGTACACGGTTTTGCGCACGGCTCAACTGCGAAACTGGGTGGCAAAAAGCTCATCGTGTCATTTACTACCGGCGCGCCCACCGCGTTGTATCAAAAAGACGGCTTCTTCAAACACTCGGTGGAAGACTATCTGCCGCAGTTTGAAACCTTCGCTGCCTTGTGCGGGCTGGATTATCAACAACCCGTGTACACCTGCGGTATCGGCTACACCGACCGTAGCAACGAAGAAGCCGTCAATACCCAAAAACAACAGGCGCGCGAACACGCGGCGCGTTTGGTGGCTCAAATCAAAGCTGCTGCGGCTTAATCGTCAAAGGTCGTCTGAAAACGGCGGGCAGGAACGTCCGCCCAACAAATCCATTCAATATTGAGGAAAAATTATGTACATCATCGACATTGCTGTAAACGAAGACATTACACCAGAACAACACGAGGAACTATTTCCAAAACATGCAGCATGGTTTGCTAAATACCATCAGACAGGCAATTTCTTGATTGTCGGCCCGTTCACCGACCGCGAGTATGCCGACGTAATTATTGCCCAAACGGAAAATCGCGCGGAATTAGACCGCATTTTGTCTGAAGATTCCTATTATCCGAATTTGGCAAATTACGCCATTCACGAATTCACGCCAAAAATGGTGGCAACGAATATCGAACAGTTCAAAGCCTGAATAAAAAACGATGAAAAAACAGACCGCACTTTTTGGGGTAATCATGGCATTGAACGCGCAGGCTGCGCCCTTGATGAATTTTTTTGAATTGGGTGTGGCACAAGGTAAAACGGCGAAATACAACCAAGTCGCCGAGCATAATATCGGCACGTCCATCGCCAATGAAAAAGGCACGCTGGCCATGTATTCCGTGAAACAGCAAGACAATCCTGAAATGGCGTATATGGTGGAAATCTACGCCGATGACGCAGCTTATCAAATCCACCGCAATTCGCCGCAATATCAGGCGTTTGTCAAAGTATCACCTGAGATTTTGACCAATCACAAAAAACGTATGGCGTTGGTACCGCAATTCTTGGGCGATAAAAAGGTAAAACAGACCGCCGCAACGCAAGCCCGTTTGGTCAGCGTTACCGTCAAACCTGAACACAACGCCGCATTCAGCAAAATCGTCCGCGCGGAAATGGCGCAATCACTGCAAGCGGAACATGGAGTGTTGGCAATGTACGCCGCCACCCGACAAGACGTGCCGAACCAATGGATATTTTTTGAAATCTACGCCGACGAAGCCGCCTATCAGGCGCACCGTGAAACGCCGCATTTCAAAGATTATCTGCAACAGGCCGCCGATATGGTTGCTGACAAGTGAACTGGCCCCCAAATCTTGGACACTCATAAAAGCCTTTTCAGGCGCTCTG
>JVVZ01000109.1:0-3740 GCA_001062585.1 Neisseria meningitidis | reverse complement strand
TAAACCAGTACGGCGTTGCCTCGCCTTGTCCTGATTTAAAGTTAATCCACTATACCGAAGCAATGCCGCGTCGCATCTTATTGGAAACGCCCCCGCTTCACCTGCATCTGCCCCTTGCCCAACTGCGCCGCCAAGCCGTGATTGCGCAAAGCGTGTGTCAGCGCAATGGCGAGTCCGTCGGCGGCGTCCGATTGCGGCGTACCCGACAGCGAAAGCATCTGCACCACCATATGCTGCACCTGCTCTTTCGCCGCCTTGCCCTTCCCGACCACCGCCTGCTTGACCTGCAAAGCCGTATATTCAAACACAGGCAAGTTTTCCATCACCAACACCGCCAATGCCGCCCCGCGCGCCTGTCCCAGCATCAGCGTAGCCGCCGGATTCACATTGACAAACACCTGCTCCACCGCCGCCTGATGCGGCCGGTATTGCTGCACAATCTCCCTGATATGCCGCGCAATCACGGTGATACGCTCCGCCAACGGCGCATTCGGCGGCGTTTTGATACAGCCTGAAGCCACATAAAAATGTTCCCTGCCGCATACGTCGATGATGCCGAAACCGGTCACCCGACTGCCGGGGTCTATCCCCAAAATGCGGACGCTTTTTTGCACAGTCATCTCAGTCTCTTGTTCCCATATCGTCAATCAACATCCCGTCTTCTCCAGCATAAAAGGTCGTCTGAAAACCGATTTTCAGGCTTTCAGACGACCTTTGCCTTCTTTTCACGCCTTATTTTTTAAACATATTTTTAATAATGCCCATCACGCTGCGGGAGATGGCGTTGGTCACTTGGCGGTTGATTTGGCTGCCGATGGCGTCGGCGACGTTGTAGCCCAAGCCCTGTCCTGACTTTTTACGTCCGCCGCTCAAGCCGCCGAGCAGTCCGCCGAGTATGCCGGGATCCGCATTGGCGGCTTCTTTTTCAGCGGCTTTTTGCGCTTTTTCCTGCTCTTTTGCCGCCGCTGCCGCCTCTTTCTCCGCCGCAGCCTGGCTGTCGGCTTCGGCTAAGGCTTCAAAGGCGGAATAATTGTCCACCATGTCTTTATAGGTCGGATACAAATCATCGTTTTGGAACAAGCGGTTGCGCTCTTCTGCGGCAAGCGGGGTCAAGGACGATTGCGGCGGCAGGACGAGCGCGCGTTCTACCGGCTCGGGCATACCTTTTTCATCGAGGAAGGAAACGAGTGCTTCACCGACACCCAGTTCGGCAATCGCTTCGGCAACTTTGATATTCGGGTTGCTGCGGAAGGTTTCGGCAGCGGCCTTAACCGCTTTTTGGTCACGCGGCGTGAAGGCGCGCAAGGCGTGTTGCACGCGGTTGCCGAGCTGTCCGAGGATGGTGTCGGGCAAATCGAGCGGGTTTTGGGTCACGAAATACACGCCCACGCCTTTGGAACGGATTAGGCGCACGACTTGCTCGACCTGCTCCACCAGCGCATTGGCGGCGTTGTCGAACATCAAATGCGCTTCGTCGAAGAACATCACGAATTTCGGTTTGTCCAAATCGCCGACTTCGGGCAGGGTTTCAAACAACTCCGCCAACATCCACAGCAAAAACGCGCTGTACATACGCGGCGAGCGCATCAGTTTTTCCGAATTAAGGACGTTGATGACGCCTTTGCCGTTGTCGGTCTGCATCCAATCTTGCAGGTTGAGCGACGGCTCGCCAAAGAATTTTTCCGCACCTTCGTTCTCCAGCGTCAAAAGCTGCCGCTGAATCGCGCCGATACTGGCGGCAGAGACGTTGCCGTATTGCGTGCGGTATTCCGAAGCGTGGTCGGAAACATGTTTCAGCATACTGCGCAGGTCTTTCAAATCCAGAATGTGCCAGCCTTTGTCGTCGGCGACTTTAAACACAAGGTTCAGTAAGCCTTCCTGCGTGTCGTTCAGGTTCATCAAACGCGCGAGCAGCAGCGGGCCCATTTCCGAAACGGTTACGCGCACCGGAATGCCGGTTTCGCCGTAAACATCCCAAAAGCGCACGGGGAAACTTTGCAGCCATTGCTCGCCCAAACCAAACTCGGCAATGCGTTCGCCCACCTTGCCGCTGGCGGCACCCGCTTGCGCGATGCCCGACAAATCGCCTTTGACGTCAACCAAAAATACGGGAACGCCCTCGCTGCTGAAGGCTTCCGCCATACGGCGCAGGGTCACGGTTTTGCCCGTACCGGTCGCACCGGCGATCAAGCCGTGGCGGTTCGCCATTTTGCCTTGGATTTCAAGTGTCTTATCGCCCGCGCGTGCAATGGGGAATGTCGTCATGAAGGTTTCCTTTGATTGGATGGTTTATATCGGTATAGAAACGGCGCGTCCGAATATCGGCGCAAACCGTCTGTCAAACTGCCGCCATTCTACCGTTTTGCAGGGGATGGCTTCAACCCGTAGCAAGCCGACGCCCTCCCCCAAACCACCGCGTGCAAAGCCCACGCTACGCAACGCTACTTCGCCCGCCCATTGCCATACATCAAAAGGTCGTCTGAAAAAAGCCGTTTCCCGCGTTTCAGACGACCCCGCCGCCGCGAAAAGCGTATACTTTCCTTATCGCAACCAAGGAGCCGAATCATGAAAATCCTGCCCGTCCTGACCGCCGCGCTGCTCTTGTGTTCCTGCGCCGCCGACCGTGAAACCGAAGCCCTAAAAAACAGCCTGTCCGAAGCGCAAACCGCCGTGCGCCTTTCCGCCGAAAACACCAAACGGCTGGAAGACACTTATTCCGACATCTACTTCCACCTCGACAGCCTGACCGTCGAAAGCTTCAAAAAACGCGTCGCCAACGGAGACACCGTTTACGCCTACATCGGCCGCCCGAGCTGCGGCGACTGCAACGCCTTCGAGCCCATGTTCAAACGCTACATCGCCAGCCGCAACCTGAACGGCAAAATCTACTTCGTCAACGTCCACCGCCTGCACCAAGACAAAGAAGCATGGACCGCGTTCCGCCAACAATACAAACTCGGCGGCACGCCCGTCCTCGCGAAATACAGCAAAGGCAAACAAGTCAACAAACTTGATTTAGAAGAAAACGGCGGCAAAATCAGCGCCGAAGACTTGGAGAAATGGCTGGACGCAAACGGCTTGCGGTAAACCGCCCGTTTGGGATTATCCGCTTGAGTGTTAAAGATTTTGCGGAGGGATGAAGAGAGGTTGTCTGAAAATGGGATTTTGGTTTCAGACGACCTCGTTTATTCAATCAATGTAGGCTTGGGATAACTCAAGTAGCGTGGGCTTTGCCCACGAAATGAATAAAAACACAGCTATCCTTCGAATTAACATACGGCAAGTTTCGTGGGCAAAGCCCACGCTACTCGTGGCTTCAACGGCAACTTGTCCCTTCCCCCGTCCGGCGGGGGAAGGTTAGGATGGGGGTGGCTTTGCGGCTTGAGGCAAAATCAAATTCGTGCAAACTGTAGAGCCACCCTCTCCCCAGCCCTCTCCCGCAGGATGGGAGAGGTGGCAGGCTGCAAGTCGCAGCATAAATTTCTGCCCAACTACCGTCATTCCCGCGCAGGCGGGAATCCACTTTTAAATCTCAGCAACTGTTTTTCAAACATCAGTTTCTTAGGATTGCCAATAGATTCCCGCCGTAGCCTGTCCTCGCGTAGGCGGGGGCGGGAATGACGGCGGTGGGGTGTTTGGCGTGATTTGTTCATAAGAAAAGGTCGTCTGAAAACCTTAAAATCAGGTTTGAACTGGCCCCCAAATCTTGGACACTCATAAAAGCCTTTTCAGGCGCTCTG
>JVVZ01000108.1:0-4607 GCA_001062585.1 Neisseria meningitidis | reverse complement strand
TACATAAGGGCGTTGGCAACGCCGTATCATTGCAATTTTAATCCACTATAATCCGTTTCCTGCCATTGTTTCGCCTCTTCTATATCTTGTTCGATTTGCCGTTTCAATGCTTCGATATTGCTGAATTTTTGTTCGTCACGCAGTTTGTGCAGGAAACGTACTTTCAAACGTTGTCCATAAAGATTGCCTTCAAAATCAAACAAATGGACTTCGAGTTTTTGCGAATTGTTGCTGCTGACGGTCGGGTTGAGTCCGAAGCTGGCAACGCCGCGCCGTGTGCCGAATGTACCGTCTGCTTCGACGACGAATACGCCGCGTAGGGGATAGCGGTGGGGAGGAAGTTGGATGTTGGCGGTGGGGGCGTTGATGGTTCTGCCGAGTTTTTTTCCATGTTTGACTTTGCCGCTCAAAACGTAATCGTGGCCTAAAAGCTTTTTGGCGTACGCCAAGTTGCCGTCTGTCAAGGCTTCGCGCACGGCTGTGCTGCTGGTGCGGATGTCTTCGACGATGACGGAAGGCGTGCGTTCGGTTTGTATATCGCTTTGCTGCTTTAATAAGTCGAAACAGCCTTCGCGTCCGGCACCAAAGCGGAAATCGTCGCCGATAAGCAGGTAGCGTGTGTGGAGTGTTTGGCGCAGCAGTTTGTCGATGAAATCCTGTGCGCTCATATCGGCAAATTCTTGGTTGAAACGCAACACCCATACGGCGTCGATACAGCCGGTATCGCCCAACAAATCCAGTTTGGTACGCAAGGGGCTGATGCGGCATGGGGGCGTAAAGCCTGCTTTTAGGGAGAAGAATTCTTTGGGTTGCGGCTCGAAAATGACGACGATAACGGGAAGGTTGCGCGAATCGGCTTCGTTTTTGAGTTTTTGCAGGATGTGTTTGTGACCGAGGTGTACGCCGTCGAAATTACCGATCGTGACGGCCGCTCCTTGCGGAAAATCAGGTGCATTGTGCTGACCGAGTCGGATTTTCATGGGCGGTGTGTGCAAATAGTGGAATGGTCGCGTATTGTAAACGTTATTGGTGTTTCTATAAACAGGGCGGCGAGGCGGGGCGGGCGCATTACCATCTGCCGGTAAATGTTTTTTTCGGGTGCCAGAATTTCCATTTTGAAAACGGCGTGATGCGTAAAGTGCCACCGTTTTCACCGTCGGTACTGATAGACAGATTTTTCAGACGACCTTGCGAGACTGCCTGCCAAAGCGGGGCAAACCAGCGGGTTTCCCAGCTTTCTAAAATTTCTTGGTATGTCTGAATATCGCCTGTTTGCTCCGTAACAGCCAAGTCGTCCAGAAAAATGACGGGGTTGGCGGGATGAATACCCGATTCATCCACCGCATCCAGCCAAGCCTGAAAATCATAAGGTGCATCCAAGCGGGGGTCGTCTGAAAATTGCGCCCAAATGCTGTCGGAAGCGACGAAGTCCGCAGATCGCAGCCCCGTTAAATCCTGCCACAGCCAAAGCCCGTTGATTGTAGGAGTATCGTTTTGAGTGCGGACGGCGTTGAGCGGGTGTTGGTGCAGCCACATTTGAATTTCAGTCTGCATTCCCAACCATTGCAAGGCGTCTTTTCCATCAGCTTGGTCCGCCGAACCGATTTGTCCGTAGATATCCAATACCGGCGCAATCCCCCAATCGCATTCCGATGGTAGAGTGAGCAACCATAGATCAGGACGAACCGGCAGAAAATGCCACCCCTCTTTGCTGTAAAACTCAGACAGTTCCAGACATAATCGAGCGGCTTCTTCTTTCGTGATTTGCAGATGTTCGCCGCTGACTACGCTGACTTGGTGCAACCCCATTTGCTGCCATATCGGGCTGGCAAACGCTGCCGCATGATGCGGTGGAATCCCCGCCATCTCTTTGATTTGGGCCAACAAGCTGCCCTTCCATAAATGCCGGCGATAAAAATCAGACGGCTTCATTTCTTGTTTATGTAATAACCCATATCGCAAGATTTGGTTAAAAGCAGGAAGCTGGAGAGGAGGGAGTGTCTCATCTTTTTGACGGTTGAGGGAGGGGAGGGCAAGCGTCAGATTCATGGCAGTGGTCATAACGGAAAAAGCTTATTTTACGCGAGAAAATACAACATACTCAAAATAACCAATGTCATTATCAGGTCGGATGATGGATGGCGTTTTTGAGTTGGAAGCGTGCGTATGTTATAATCAAGTTCTCGTAAATTTCAGAAAAAAGGGGTGTAAATCAAAAGAATAGCCCCAATAATCATGCTCGGTTCTGAGTAAATTTGATTGTTTATTTTATTCACTTGGTATATATATTGTCTGGGAGAGACCGTAAACACGGTTGATAAGATAAACAATTAAACTCAATAATTTCAAATGACATAAGAAATGCGGTGGTAGAGTGATTATTACCGCATTGAAGGATAATGCGTGACTAAAACAACTCGATTTTCATTCATGCGCCGTTTCTGGCACAACAAACCCGTTCGTTGGTCGTTGTTGGGCATCCTGCTGCCTGTGTCAGGAGTAATGACTGCCTATGCGGTCACTGAGCCGGTTTCCAATCCTCAAGGCATTGCGTTGGAGCGGATTTCTGAGGAATTGCCCGCCGTTTATGTTGAAACCAACAATTTCCAGTCCAGCTATTGGGCGCAGGAAGTTGTCCAACAGGGCGATTCCCTTGCCGACGTTTTGGCGCGTATGGGTGTGGCGCAGACCGACATCAAACAAATCATGGCGAAAAACAGCGCAGATCAAAATATGCAGCATTTGCGCGCCAACCAATCCGTCAACATCCGTGTCGATTCATCAGGTCAGGTAACGGACGTACAATTCTTTACCGACGAAGAATTGGAACGAAACCTTGTCGCGTTGGAGAAAGTCAAAGGCAAATGGCAGCTGTCTACTTCTGAAGTGGATATGAAAGTCATGCCGACGTTGCGCTCTATCGTCGTACGGACTTCCGCACGCGGCGCGATGGCGCAGGCCGAAATACCTGTCGAAATCCGCGAGTCACTCAGCGAAATTTTCTCTGACGTACTGAGTTTGGAGGATTTGCAGGAAGGCGATGTCGTGCGTCTTCTGTACAACAATATGTATTTCCGCGGCCAGCAAATGGGTACCGGCGATATTCTGGCGGCTGAAATCGTCAAAGGCGGAAAAACTTATCAGGCTTATTATTACAGCCAAGGCAAAGGCGACGAAGAGAGCGGCAGCTATTATGACCAAAACGGTAAATCCCTCCAGCAAAAAGAGGGATTCAATATCGAGCCGGTCGTCTATACCCGTATTTCCTCACCGTTTGGCTACCGGGTCCACCCCGTTTTGCATACCGTCCGTATGCATACAGGTATTGACTATGCCGCACCAACAGGCACACCGATTAAAGCCTCTGCCGACGGTGTGATTACCTTCAAAGGCTGGAAAGGCGGTTATGGCAATACCGTCATGATCCGACACTCTAATGGCGTCGAGACGCTTTATGGACACATGAGTGCATTTACGCCGGCGGAAGGTAATGTCCGGGCAGGTGAAGTGATTGGTTTCGTCGGTACAAGTGGACGTTCAACCGGTCCCCACCTTCACTACGAAGCACGCGTGAACGGTCAGCCGGTCAATCCGACGACAGTTGCATTGCCGACTCCGAAACTGACGCCTACCAATATGGCAGCGTTCCGCCAACAGCAGAAAACTGCCAATACCATGCTTGCCGCAATACGCGGTTTGCCGGTATCGGTTGCACAGTTGGACTGATAGGATTGTCTGAACAAAGGTCGTCTGAAAAATTTCAGACGACCTTTTTGTTGATGTTCGGTGCGGTTGATACGGACTGTTCGCATCAGCATTTTTACAACTTGCTTTTACCCCGTTCTTGATATTGCGGGCTGAGGATTGGGATAAACAAATGTATTCGATAACAAAATCCGCTATAATTTGTCCCCGTTACGTTTTAAGAAACAGCGTTCCCTGAAAACAACATTGGAGAGGCTCATTCTCGAAAACAATCGTTTTTTCATCAAACAGCTTGAATGAATGCTGCTTTTTATGGTATAAATCACGTTTTACTATTTTAGAAGTTTGGAGACTAACCATGGCACGAGTTTGCAAAGTGACCGGTAAGCGCCCGATGTCTGGCAACAACGTATCACACGCCAACAACAAAACCAAACGTCGTTTTTTGCCTAACTTGCAATCACGTCGTTTCTGGGTAGAGAGTGAAAACCGCTGGGTTCGCCTGCGCGTTTCTAACGCTGCATTGCGTACCATTGATAAAGTAGGCATTGACGTCGTATTGGCTGATTTGCGTGCTCGCGGCGAAGCTTAATTTAAACTGTTAATTAAGGATTACTGCAATGCGCGATAAAATCAAACTGGAGTCAAGTGCAGGTACTGGTCACTTCTACACCACTACCAAAAACAAACGCACTATGCCTGGCAAACTGGAAATCAAAAAATTTGACCCTGTTGCCCGTAAACACGTTATCTACAAAGAAACCAAATTGAAATAATCCGGTTTCTGAATACTAAAAAACCTCTGTCTGACAGAGGTTTTTTTCTTGGTTTCTTGTATTTGATTCAAGTATAGTGGATTAAATTTAAATCAGGACAAGGCGATGAAGCCGCAGACAGTACAG
>JVVZ01000107.1:0-9851 GCA_001062585.1 Neisseria meningitidis | reverse complement strand
CCCGCCGCTTCGTCGAGCCGGTATTGTCGTTGGCAGAAGGCGCAAGGGCGGTGGCGCAGGGCGATTTCAGCCAGAAACGCCCCGTGTTCCGCAATGATGAATTCGGCAGGTTGACCCAGTTGTTCAACCACATGACCGAACAGCTTGCCATCGCCAAAGAAGCCGACGAGAACAACCGCCTGCGCGAAGAAGCGGCGCGCCACTATCTCGAATGCGTGTTGGAAAGCCTGACCACGGGCGTGATTACTTTGGATGCCGAAGGTCGTCTGAAAACCTTCAACAAAGCAGCCGAACGGATTTTGGGCATTGAATTGGTGCCGCTGTGGGGTAGCAACTGGCACGACTGGCGCGGACAATCGCCGCAGCAGACCCTGCTTGCCGAAGTGTTTGCCGCCATTGAAGAAACCGCCAATGCCGCCAAACCCGTCCAAGTCGAATACGCCGCCCCCGACGATGCGCGGATTCTCTTGGGTAAAGCCACCATCCTGCCCGACGACAACGACAACGGCGTGGTGATGGTGATCGACGACATCACCGTCCTCATCCGCGCCCAAAAAGAAGCCGCATGGGGCGAAGTGGCGAAACGGTTGGCGCATGAAATCCGCAATCCGCTCACGCCTATCCAACTTTCCGCCGAGAGATTGGCATGGAAATTGCATGATAAATTGGATGAGCAACACGCCCAAATCCTCAGCCGTTCGACCGACACCATCGTCAAGCAGGTGGCGGCATTGAAAGAAATGGTCGAAGCCTTCCGCAATTACGCCCGCGCGCCGTCGCTGAATTTTGAAAAACACGATTTGAACCGTTTGGTCGAAGAAGTGTTGCTGCTGTACGAGGGCGGGGCGTGCCGCTTTGTTCCGAACTTGTCCGACAAACCGCAGCCGATTTCCGCCGATACCACAGCCATGCGGCAGGTGTTGCACAATATTTTCAAAAACGCGGCGGAGGCGGCGGAAGAGGCGGAAGCTCCGCAAGTGAATGTCAGCGTTGGTGAAGATAACGACGGACAGGTTTTATTGACCGTTTGTAACAACGGCAAAGGTTTTAGCAAGGAAATGCTGCATAATGCCTTCGAGCCGTATGTTACCGACAAGCCGACAGGTACGGGTCTGGGATTGCCCGTTGTGAAGAAAATCATCGAAGAGCACGGCGGCCGCATCAGCCTGAGCAATCAGAACGAAGGCGGCGCGTGTGTGAAAATAGCCTTACCCCGATTGGTAGAAACTTATGCGTAGCAGTGATATTTTAATTGTAGATGACGAAGTAGGTATCCGCGACTTGCTCTCGGAAATCCTCCAAGACGAAGGTTATTCCGTGGCTTTGGCGGAGAACGCCGAAGAGGCGCGCCAACTGCGCCACCAAACCCGTCCCGCCATGGTTTTGTTGGACATCTGGATGCCCGACTGCGACGGGATTACCCTGCTCAAAGAGTGGGCGAAAAACGGACAGCTCAACATGCCCGTTGTGATGATGAGCGGACACGCCAGCATCGACACTGCCGTCGAAGCCACTAAAATCGGCGCACTTGATTTTCTGGAAAAACCGATTGCCCTGCAAAAGCTGCTCTCTACCGTCGACCGCGCCCTCAAACACGGCGAAATGCAGATGGCGGCGGGCTTGTCCTTCGACAAACTCGGCAACAGCCCCGCCATTCAAGAATTCAAGCAACAGCTTGAGCCTGCCGTGAAAAAAAGCGGCCCCGTGCTGCTCAGCGGCGAAACCGGTTCGCCGTTTGAAATCGTTGCCCGCTATTTCCACAAAAGCGGCACGCCTTGGGTCGGACTCAGCCGCGTCGAACTCATTGCCGACGCGCCTTTGGAGCTGCTGCAAAAAGCATCGGGCGGCACGCTTTATCTTGGTGATGCCGCGCAGTACAGCAAAAACATCCAAAACGGCATCAGTTTCATCCTCGGTAAGGCAGACCGTTACAACGTGCGCGTTATCGTCGCCGGCAGCCATGCCGCCGATGAAAGCCCGGCAGACGCCATTGCCGATGCCAAGTTGTCCGAACTGCTTTCCGGCAACGTCATCAGCATCCCGCCGTTGCGCAGCCAATCCGAAGACATCGCCTTCTTGGTTAACCAAGTTATGACCGAATTGGCGGACAGCGAAAAAATCCAGCCCGTCAAATTCAGCAACGGCTCGCTGACCGTCCTCTGCCAATACAACTGGCCGGGCAATTTCGACCAGCTCCGCAGCGTCGTGAAAAACCTGATGCTGGAAGCGGACGGACAGGAAGTCCACGAGCAGGCGGTCGTTGCCGCATTGGGGCAAAAACGGGCGACAGTCGCCACCGAAATCGTCGGCGGTTTCAACTTCAATATGCCTTTGCGCGAACTGCGTGAAGAATTGGAGCGCCGCTATTTCGAGTACCACATCGCCCAAGAAGGGCAAAACATGAGCCGCGTCGCCCAAAAAGTCGGCCTGGAGCGCACGCACCTCTACCGCAAGCTCAAACAATTAGGCATCAGCGTTTCCCGCCGCAGCGCAGCGGAAAAAGCAGAAGAGTAGGGCGGTAGTAGGATAAGAGGTCGTCTGAAAGCATACGGTACGCCGCGGTATGCTTTCAGACGACCTTGTTTGCCATCAACACGCCCGTTTTTGTCGAATAACCAACTCACTTTTGATGCAATGGGCGACAACCATTCAAATGACAGATTTTCCTGCCGTATCGTGTAGAATATAAAAATATTACAAAAGTTACTAACGGGCTGCCGGCTGTTTGGCAGCATCCGCATGACGGTGAACAGGTACGAAACCGGAATCAGGTGCGGGAACGCCGTATCGGTTTAAAGTTCGCCGGCTTTATCTTTAAATACTGACATTTATCTGTTTTCAGACGACCTCCCGAACAAAGGTCGTCTGAAAACAACAAGGGGACACAATTCATGACGGAAAACGACCGCCTTGCCTGGCTGCAACTGGCGTTTACGCCTTATGTCGGTGCGGAGGGCTTCTTGCTCCTGCTGCAACGTTTCGGCAGCGCGAAAGCCGCGCTGGATGCTCCTGCGGAGCAAATCGCCACGATAGTGCGCCACAAGCAGGCAGCCGAATCTTGGCGCAACGGTGAAAAACGGGCGTTGGCGCAAAAGGCTGCGGAAGCGGCGTTGCAATGGGAAAAGCAGGACGGCTGCCGTTTGTTGCTGCTGCAAGATGATGATTTCCCCGAAATGCTGACGCAGGGCATTACCGCGCCGCCGGTTTTGTTCTTGCGCGGTAACGTGCAACTGCTGCACAAATCTTCCGCCGCCATCGTCGGCAGCCGTCATGCCACGCCGCAGGCGATGCGGATTGCCAAAGATTTCGGCAGGGCTTTGAGCGAAAAGGATATTACCGTCGTGTCGGGTATGGCTTCGGGTATCGACACCGCCGCCCACCAAGGCGCGTTGCAGGCGGGCAGCGGTACCATTGCCGTATGGGGGACGGGCATAGACCGCATTTACCCGCCGTCCAATAAAAACCTTGCTTATGAAATCGCCGAAAAAGGATTGATTGTCAGCGAGTTTCCATTGGATACGCGCCCGTTTGCGGGCAACTTCCCGCGCCGCAACCGCCTGATTGCCGCGTTGTCGCAGGTTACGCTGGTGGTCGAGGCCGCGTTGGAATCCGGTTCGCTGATTACTGCCAAGCTGGCGGCGGAGATGGGGCGCGAGGTGATGGCGGTGCCCGGTTCGATAGACAATCCGCACAGCAAAGGCTGCCACAAGCTGATTAAAGACGGCGCGAAATTGGTGGAATGTTTGGACGACATCCTTCACGAATGTCCGGGGCTATTGCAAAATGCGGCAGTTCCATCATATTCTATAAATAAGAAAAACAAAAAAACGGAAAAACGCACTGCCGTCAAAGAGACGTCGTCTGAACCTGTTTTGCCGTTTTCAGACGACCTTGATGTCCGAAAACAGCCGGCGCAAGCCAATACGGTTGCCGTGCCGACAGCGGAAGACGAGCTACTGGACGTCATGGGTTACGACCCCGTTCATCCCGATATATTGGCGCAGCAAACCGCATGGGCGGCGGCAGACGTTTACGCCCGACTGCTGGAATACGAACTCGACGGCATCGTCGCCGCCTTGCCGGGCGGACGCTATCAGCGCATAAAAGCATAATTGATTCATTCATTAAGGAACCAGCATGACAGAAGTCATTGCCTATCTCATCGAACACTTCCAAGATTTCGACAATTGTCCGCCGCCGGAGGATTTGGGCCGCCTGTTGGAAGATGCGGGTTTTGACGTAACGGAAATCGGCAATACGCTGATGATGATGGAAGTGTTGTTCAACACGTCCGAATTTGCCGATGCGCCGTTCGACAGCCATGCCCTGCGCGTGTATTGCAACGAGGAAGTGGAAAACCTGCCGCAGGAAGTCATGGGGTTGATGCAGTATCTGGTTGCCGAACGCGCCATCACTTACGAGCAGCGCGAAATCGTCATCCACGCCCTGATGCACATCCCGCCCGAAGAAATCACACTCGATACGGCGAAAGTGCTGGTGTTGCTCTTGTTGTGGGCGCACAAAAGCGAATTGCCCGTCTTAATCGGCGACGACCTGATGGGCGCGCTCAACGGCAAAGCGACCATGCATTAAACCTTTTCAGACGACCTTTTGACGCAGCTTGTTCAGAAAGGTCGTCTGAAACGCATCATCCAATACGTTAAAAGAGAACAAACAATGGCGAAAAACCTCTTAATCGTCGAATCACCGTCCAAAGCCAAAACCCTGAAAAAATACCTTGGCGGCGATTTCGAAATCCTGGCCTCCTACGGCCACGTCCGCGACCTCGTCCCCAAAAACGGTGCCGTCGATCCCGAACACGACTTCGCCATGAAATACGAGCTGATCAAACGCAACGCCAAACACGTCGATGCGATTGTTGCCGGAGCCAAAGAAGCCGAAAACATCTACCTCGCAACCGACCCGGATAGGGAAGGCGAAGCGATTTCCTGGCATCTTTTTGAAATCCTCAAATCCAAACGCGGCCTGAAAAACATCAAGCCACAGCGTGTCGTGTTCCACGAAATCACCAAAAACGCCGTGCTCGACGCCGTCGCCCACCCGCGCGAAATCGAAATGGATTTGGTTGATGCGCAACAAGCCCGCCGCGCTTTGGACTATCTGGTTGGTTTCAACCTCTCGCCATTGTTGTGGAAAAAAATCCGCCGCGGTTTGAGCGCGGGTCGTGTGCAAAGCCCCGCCCTGCGCCTGATTTGCGAACGCGAAAACGAAATCCGTGCGTTTGAAGCGCAGGAATATTGGACGGTGCATCTCGACAGCCACAAAGGCCGCAGCAAGTTTACCGCCAAACTCGCCCAATACAACGGCGCGAAACTCGAACAATTCGACCTGCCGAACGAAGCCGCGCAAGCCGACGTGTTGAAAGAACTCGAAGGCAAAGAGGCCGTCGTTACCGCCATCGAAAAGAAAAAGCGCAGCCGCAACCCCGCCGCGCCGTTCACTACTTCTACCATGCAGCAGGATGCCGTACGCAAACTCGGCTTCACCACCGACCGCACCATGCGTACCGCCCAGCAGCTTTACGAAGGTATAGACGTAGGGCAGGGTGCCATCGGTCTGATTACCTATATGCGTACCGACAGCGTGAATTTGGCCGATGAAGCATTAACCGAAATCCGCCATTACATCGAAAACAAAATCGGCAAAGAATATCTGCCGAGTGCCGCCAAACAATACAAAACCAAATCCAAAAACGCCCAAGAAGCGCACGAAGCCATCCGTCCGACTTCCGTGTACCGCACGCCCGAAAGCGTCAAACCCTTCCTGAGCGCAGACCAGTTCAAACTCTATCAAATGATTTGGCAGCGCACCGTCGCCTGTCAGATGACGCCCGCCAAATTCGACCAAACCACCGTCGATATTACCGTCGGCAAAGGCGTATTCCGCGTAACCGGACAAGTGCAAACCTTCGCAGGCTTCCTCAGCGTTTACGAAGAAAGCAGCGACGATGAAGAAGGCGAAGACAGCAAAAAACTGCCCGAAATGAGTGAGGGCGACAAATTGCCCGTGGACAAACTCTACGGCGAGCAACACTTCACCACCCCGCCGCCGCGCTACAACGAAGCCACGCTGGTTAAAGCCCTCGAAGAATACGGCATCGGCCGCCCCTCGACCTACGCCAGCATCATCTCCACGCTCAAAGACCGCGAATACGTTACCCTTGAGCAAAAACGCTTCATGCCCACCGACACAGGCGACATCGTCAATAAATTCCTGACCGAACACTTCGCCCAATACGTCGACTACCACTTCACCGCCAAACTCGAAGACCAGCTCGACGAAATCGCCGACGGCAAACGCCGCTGGATTCCCGTGATGGACAAATTCTGGAAACCGTTCATCAAACAAGTGGAAGAAAAAGAAGGCATCGAACGCGCCAAATTCACCACGCAGGAACTCGACGAAACCTGCCCCAAATGCGGCGAACACAAACTGCAAATCAAGTTCGGCAAAATGGGCCGCTTCGTCGCCTGCGCCGGCTATCCCGAGTGCAGCTACACGCGTAACGTCAACGAAACCGCCGAAGAAGCCGCCGAGCGCATCGCCAAAGCCGAAGCCGAGCAAGCCGAACTCGACGGGCGCGAGTGCCCCAAATGCGGCGGAAGGCTGGTGTACAAATACAGCCGCACCGGCAGCAAATTCATCGGCTGCGCCAACTACCCCAAATGCAAACACGTCGAGCCGCTGGAAAAACCAAAAGATACCGGCGTCCAATGCCCGCAATGCAAAAAAGGTAACCTCGTCGAGCGCAAATCCCGCTACGGCAAACTGTTTTACAGTTGCAGCACCTATCCCGACTGCAACTACGCCACTTGGAACCCGCCCGTTGCCGAAGAATGCCCGAACTGCCATTGGCCGGTCTTGACCATCAAAACCACCAAACGCTGGGGCGTGGAAAAAGTCTGTCCGCAAAAAGAATGCGGCTGGAAAGAACAGATTGAACCGCCTGCACCGAAAGAATGATGAAAGTAGGTTGGTTTAAAGAGAAAAGGTCGTCTGAAAAAATTTCAGACGACCTTTGCTTTTCTGTGATTGTTTTATTTAAATCCGCGTGTCGTTTTAAAGTCCGATAAAATACGGTTCATTTCTGGTTCAAATAAGGCTATGTAATCGTAAGATAGACCGCGGCTGGCACTAGGGTGGGGCAGGCAGACGACTTCGCAATTTTCAAACGATTGGAATCTGATTTTGAAACGTGTACCGCTAAAATCTTTTTGTACTACTCGTAGCGGTTGAGTTTGTTTTCCGACAAGCTGCTCGAAGCGCGGCAATACATTTGCGCAATTAAGATAATTTGTCAGGTTGCTTCCCATGAAGAGAATCAATTTAGGACGTAGTTTCTCAATGTGGTAGAGAAAATTATCGACGTGTTCGGGCTGGAGAAATTTGTTTGGATTGTCGATTTTGTTGCCCTGAGTAGCTGCCCAGTTGGTTTGAACCAGGGATTTTTCAAATGCACCGCCCAATCCATTTTCGTCTAAGGGGTGTCCCCACATTTCAAACCAATTTTTTATTGTATTGTCGTAACGCCACTTTTTTGCCTGCTCACCATAATAGAGGGATTTATTTGCAAATGTATGGTCGATTTTGTTTTCAGGGAGTTTGTATTCACCTGCTACATAAGCAGCCTCATCGGCTTTACTCCAACCCCACTCATACCCACAAATCATTAAACCATGTTTGTCGTTGTAACCTTGGAATATACTGTTACTGAGATTCAGGTCTGACATGATAATAACCTTATATAAACATTTCACAGAGAAATACTCATTATAAATAAGTAAATGTAATTTATCTAGTTTAAGTTTAAAACGCACTTCACGGTGAAACATAGTTCAGTATTTCATGTCGTCAAACTCAAACTGAAAAGGTCGTCTGAAAAATTTTCAGACGACCTTTTCAGTCTTATTAAGAAAGGATTTAACGCCTTGCAAAAACCAGTGTGGCAAGAAAGAATAAACTGACTATCAGAGCAACGGTTTTGCCGATCAAGGGCAGGCAAAAGACGAACCAAAGCAGACCGCGTCCCAAGTTCGGAATCAATCCCAAGTGGCGGTAATATTCGTCAAAGAAATGGGCGTGGGCGGTGAAGGCAATCACGCCGCCGATATAAACACCCAAAAAAATTTTCCAAAGCGGCATTGTCAGCCATCCATATTTTCATTATGTATTATGACCAATAGACTGAAAAAGCGGTGGGAAAGTTCTAATGGCGGACGTAAGCAACCTTTTTATTTGAGAAAATATTTTATGATTTATAAAATTTTGTAAGTTTAGCATCATAAGAAATAAAATTTCACGATGCGCCGATTTGTTTTCATGCGGCCTTAAATGAAAAAACGCTGCGGTATAATGGCTGCTTTGTCATTCTTTAGAGGTCGTCTGAAATTGTCGGACGATTCGTTTTAATCATGAGCAAACACAGCAAACATTCAAATCAAGTCCGCATTATCGGCGGGCAATGCAGGGGACGGAAACTGGTTTTTGCAGATGCGGACGGTCTGCGTCCAACGCCTGACAGTGTCCGCGAAAAACTTTTTAATTGGTTGGGGCAGGATTTGACCGGTCTGAATGTGTTGGACTTGTTTGCCGGAAGCGGCGCGTTGGGATTTGAGGCCGCGTCCCGTAACGCGAAGAGGGTGGTGCTGGCAGATAATAATCGCAAAACTGCCGATATGCTGCGGCAAAACGCCAGAGCATTAGGTTTGGATAAACTGGAAATCCTCAATACCGATGGCCTTGCGTATCTGCAGAGGTCGTCTGAAAAGTTTGATGTGGTCTTTTTGGATCCGCCGTTTGCGTGGCAGGATTGGGAAAATTTGTTTGCTTCTTTGAAAAACAGCTTGAAAAACGGGGCAATGGTCTATATTGAAGCAGGGGAGCTGCCCGATTTCCCCGAGTGGCTGGAGCCTTATCGCGAAGGGCGGGCGGGTAAGAGCGGTTTTGTGCTCTTGCAGTTTGTCCAAGTGGCTGAATAGTAAGAGATTTGAGAATCATTACCAGGGTGTAAACATTCCCCTAAACGGATTGTTTTTGACGCGTTTGTGCTATAATCCGCGCCCAATCGGTTTTGATAATTTAAATGAAAAAGGAAAAGAAATGTCGCTCTTTATTACAGATGAGTGCATTAACTGTGACGTTTGCGAGCCGGAGTGCCCCAATGACGCTATCTCGCAAGGTGAGGAAATTTACGAAATCAACCCTAATTTGTGTACGCAGTGCGTAGGCCACTACGATGAACCGCAATGTCAGCAGGTATGCCCCGTGGACTGCATCCTGATTGATGAAGAGCATCCGGAAACGCACGAAGAGCTGATGGCAAAATACGAAAAAATCATTCAGTTCAAATAAATTCTTTTTTAAAGCAATAAATTGAGTGATTTTAAGAAAACAAAATTAAAAAAGAACTTGACGAAAATCTGAGTCACGAATAAACTTGCGTTCTCTTTTGGTGGGATTCCCGAGCGGTCAAAGGGGGCAGACTGTAAATCTGTTGCGAGAGCTTCGAAGGTTCGAATCCTTCTCCCACCACCAAATTCCAATGTGTTGGAGCATTGATGCAGTAAGTCTGCGGGTGTAGCTCAATGGTAGAGCAGAAGCCTTCCAAGCTTACGGTGAGGGTTCGATTCCCTTCACCCGCTCCAATAGTCTATTGGCCCATGTAGCTCAGGGGTAGAGCACTCCCTTGGTAAGGGAGAGGCCGGCAGTTCAAATCTGCCCATGGGCACCAAATACCATTTTCTCAGTATTTTAAAGATAGGAAATTTGCCATGGCAAAGGAAAAATTTGAACGTAGCAAACCGCACGTAAACGTTGGCACCATCGGTCAC
>JVVZ01000106.1:0-1122 GCA_001062585.1 Neisseria meningitidis | reverse complement strand
CTTCAGCACCTTAGAGAATCGTTCTCTTTGAGCTAAGTCGAGGCAACGCCGTACCGGTTTAAAGTTAATCCACTATAACGGGCAAACAAAGCATCGTGTTATTGGAATCCGCCATACAAAAAGGTCGTCTGAAACATTTTTCAGACGACCTTTTAACAAACAGGGAACGCGGATTATGCGTTGCCTTCTTGTTGTTGCTGGTACATAGCTTCGAAGTTGATCGGAGCGAGCAGTACGGGCGGGAAGCCGGCGCGGGTTACGCTGGTGGAAATGGCTTCGCGAGCGTAAGGGAAGAGGATGTTCGGGCAGGCTACGCCTAAGAGCAGTTGAACGTCTTCTTCAGGGATGTTTTCCAGACGGAAGATGCCGCTTTGGGTTACTTCGTTGAGGAACATGGTACGCTCGGCGTTGAGTTTGGCGGTTACGGTAACGGTTACGTCAACGTTGTAGTAACCGTCTTCCAGCTTCTCGCTGTTGGTGGAAACGCGCATATCGACTTCAGGCTCGCCTTGTTCCAAAAAGATTTGGGGGGCGTTGGGCACTTCCAAAGACAGGTCTTTGACGAACAGGCGTTCGATGCTGAATACGGGTTGCAATTCTTCGCTCATTTTGTTTTCCTAGTTGGGTTTAAAGTTACGGGTTTAATAAAGAATCCAGCCTGCCTTCGCGGTGCAGGCCGTACAAATCGGTGAAACCGCCGACGTGGGTATCGCCGATGAAAATTTGAGGGATGCTGCGCTGTCCTGAAAGCTGCTGCATTTCGGCAAAGGCTTCGGGGCTGCGGTCGACGCGGATTTCGTTGATTTCGGCGACGCCCAGCGAATGCAGCAGCTTTTTAGCCATGGTGCAGTAGGGGCAGAATGCGCCTGTGTACATCGTAACGGTTTGCATGATTGTTTTCAGAGTTCTAATGGGGTTCACTATATGGGCATATGGTTTATTTTACAATACTTGAAATCGGCTATTTTGCCTGAATCTTTGTTTTCGGGGCGTGAGGGCTGCCTGCCGCCCATGTGCCAAAACGCCGTTTTTAAAGTATGATAAACGGCAATCCGAACCGCTTTTGCCATTTATAGTGGATTAAATTTAAATCAGGACAAGGCGACGAAGCCGCAGACAGTA
>JVVZ01000105.1:0-384 GCA_001062585.1 Neisseria meningitidis | reverse complement strand
TTACGCCCGATTTGACGATGCATTACTGTCCTATTTTGATTTTAATTGACTATATTAAACCTTGAACCTAGCTTTCAGACGACCATTCCTCACACTTTTCTCTCGATAGCCTTTCATCCTTCCAAACAACACAAGACCGTAAGACAAAATTTTCAGATGACCTCCAAACATAATCATTGTCATTCGGACTGGAAAATATCCAACCCTCCCTTCCCTTGCAAACGGTATCAAAACTATCCTACAAACCGCATGATGCCAAGCAGCCGGCAAACGAAAGGTCGTCTGAAAACCTGAAACAAGATTTTTCAGACGACCTTTTGATTTGGACTTGTTATAGTGGATTAAATTTAAATCAGGACAAGGCGACGAAGCCGCAGACAGTAC
>JVVZ01000104.1:0-328 GCA_001062585.1 Neisseria meningitidis | reverse complement strand
GCTTTGGCTTTCTTGGGAGTCCTGCTACGAAGACTATGAACACGCTCTTAGACGTAACTTGTAACCACTTTCTCCCAATGGATCCACCCAATCTTGTGCATTAGGTGCAAACCAATACAGATTTTCCCCACCCATCAATCCAATCGGATCCTGATTCACAAACCTACCCGCATCAGGCTCATAATACCTGAAGAAGTTGTAATGCAGCCCCGTTTCACGGTCGGCATACTGGTTTTGCAGGCGGAAGGGTTGGTATGCGCTATCCGTTACCTTAGTTTCCTCTTTCAGACGACCCCAGCCGGTGTAATTGCCGAACCACAGCAAATTG
>JVVZ01000011.1:0-1589 GCA_001062585.1 Neisseria meningitidis | reverse complement strand
CCTGCCTCATTTCAATATCGTCGGATTGCCCGACACCGAAGTCAAAGAAAGCCGAGACCGCGTGCGCGCCGCCATCATCCAAAGCGGTTTCGACTTCCCTGCCAAAAAAATCACCGTCAACCTCGCCCCCGCCGACCTGCCCAAAGAATCGGGACGTTTCGACCTGCCGATTGCGCTGGGCATCCTCGCCGCATCCGGACAAATCGCACCCGAAAAGCTCGCACAATACGAGTTTGCCGGCGAATTGGCGCTTTCCGGTATGTTGCGTCCCGTGCGCGGCGCGTTGGCAATGGCGTGGCAGGGCATGCAGGCGGGGCGTTCTTTTGTCCTGCCGCAGGAAAACGCAGAACAAGCCGCCGTGATGCGCGGTATTACCGTTTACGGCGCGCGCTCTTTGGGCGAAGTCGCCGCCCATTTGAACGGCATCGAACCCTTGGCGCAAACCGACTGCCAAGTCCCGCAGAGGTCGTCTGAAAACGCCAAACTGCCTGATCTCATCGATGTCAAAGGTCAACACACCGCCCGCCTTGCTTTGGAAATCGCCGCCGCAGGCGGACACAGCCTCTTAATGATGGGCCCACCGGGAACGGGCAAGTCCATGCTTTCCCAACGGCTGCCCGGTATTCTGCCGCCTTTGACCGAAGACGAATTGGTCGAAGTATGGGCGTTGCGTTCGCTCCTGCCCAATCATCAGCAACAACTCGACAACCACCGTCCTTTCCGCAGCCCGCACCACAGCGCCAGCTCGGCAGCCATGGTCGGTGGCGGTTCCGATCCGCGTCCGGGCGAAATTTCATTGGCGCATCACGGCGTTTTATTTTTGGACGAACTGCCCGAGTTTGACCGCAAAGTTTTGGAAGTCTTGCGCGAACCTTTGGAAAACGGCGAAATCCACATTTCCCGTGCGGCGCGCCAAGCCGTCTATCCTGCCAAATTCCAGCTCGTCGCCGCCATGAACCCTTGTCCGTGCGGTTATCTCGGACATCCCGTCAAACCCTGCCGCTGCACGCCCGAAAGCGTCGCGCGTTACCGCAGCAAAATTTCCGGCCCGCTGCTCGACCGTATCGATTTGACCATCGAAGTCCCCAGCCTGTCCGCCGCCGAACTGATGCAGCAGGAAGCGGGGGAAAGCAGCGCCGTCGTGTTGGCGCGCGTGATCGCCGCCCGCGACAAGCAATACGCGCGGCAGGGCAAAGTCAATGCCGCCTTGAGCGTCAGTGAACTCGACACGTCCGCCCGCATCCAAAAAGAAGCGCAGGAAGCCTTGGGCAGCCTGTTGGAAAAACTCTCCCTCTCCGCCCGCAGCTTCCACCGTATCATGCGCGTGGCGCGTACATTGGCGGATTTGGCGGGCGATGAAGAAGTCGGCAGAAGCCATGTTTTGAAAGCCGTCAGCTTCCGCCGCGCGTTGTAAGGTTTTTCAGACGACCTTGGGTACTGAAAACGGAAGATTCAAAGTATAGTGGATTAGCTTTAAACCGGTACGGCGTTGCCTCGCCTTAGCTCAAAGAGAACGATTTTCTAAGGTGCTGAAGCACCAAGTGAATCGGTTCCGTACTATCCGTACTGTCTGCGGCTTCGTCGCCTTG
>JVVZ01000103.1:0-12610 GCA_001062585.1 Neisseria meningitidis | reverse complement strand
TTGCAAAATTCCCCAAAATCCCCTAAATTCCCACCAAGACATTTAGGGGATTTTGGGGAATTTTGCAAAGGTCTCAATAAGATTAGTGTTGTGCTGGGGTCAGGTGTAAAAGTGGACATAGTAGAGAGTAATAGGCAAAGTAGTGGTTGTCAGCATACCCAAGCATAGTAGTAAGATTTATACAAGTGTGGCAAAACCGCTTAAGATAAAGTTTTTTAGAATTTTTTGAATTTGGAACCAATAAATTTCATGACAAAAAAATTAAACTATACTTCCTTGCACTATTTATTTTTATTATTTATATATGCTTATTACGTGCATTTAAAATTAAAAAGGTAAAAATAACATCAATTACTGATCCCCAATTCATTTATGTAATAATTGATCATGATGATCGAGATATAATATTTGATCTTAGTATAGGTTTTTATGATACTGGAGCAGTATTGGAAGATATAAATATTTACTGTGCAGGTAGTGAGGAAGAAAAAAATGTTATTCAGAGATAGAAAATGTAATTAATAAAAAATCAGGTATGCAATTTATTGGAAATAATACTTTAATTTTTGATAGAAATAAATATAGGAATGGTACAGTTTCTATTGCTATAAGGACTACTAGTACTAGAAGGGAAGGTAAGTATTATTCTTTATTGCTTTGACAGTAATGATAAATTTATTTATGACGATGAGACTAAGCATGAAAATATTGAATTTTTGGAGGTTTGCAATAGAAATTATCCCTTTTAAAATCTGGAAAACTTTATAAAAAATCCATTTTAGGAAGTTTGAACTAATTGGTATTGCTCTATTTTTTCAAATATTTCTACTTTGAATTCAAGTGCAGATAATTTGCTTCTGTCGCAAGATTTACTAATGCAGTACGTTTATTCTAAAATTGATCTTCACATATGTAGCATTAAAGCATTTTGTTAATTCCTGTATCAAGGTCGTCTGAAAGTTTTCAGACGACCTCTTTATTAATGACGTTCATCTTGTTTGAATGCTTCGGCTGTTGTTATCTTTTGAAGATATTTCATCATTCATCAAATCTGCTGTAATCTAAAATCGCCATTTACGAAGCGGCATGGACTAATCATGTCTACCTTTTCAGACGACCTTTGCTTCGTATCCGTTACAATATCTGTTTTAAACCCTGCCTATCCGTTCCATGAAAACTCTGTTTCGCTCGTTTCCTGCCACTGTTTTGCTTGCGCTGCTGCCTTTGGGCTTCTTGGCGGTGATGGTGGTTGCGCCATTGGTGGCGATGGCGGCTTATGACGGGTCGGCTTGGTCGTTGGTATTGGCTGATGATTATATGCAGCATCGTTTGGTTTGGACGGTGGTTCAGGCGGCGGTCACTTGTGTGCTGGTTTTGCTGCTCGGTATTTCGGTGGGGTGGTCGTTGGCGAGGTTGTCGTTTCGCGGGCGTGAGATGATTTTGCGGCTTTTGATGCTGCCGTTTGTGATGCCGACTTTGGTGGTCGGGGTGGGTGTGTTGGCTTTATTCGGGGCAAACGGTGTGTTGTGGGGGGGCTGGCAGGATACGCCGTATTTGTTGCTTTACGGCAATGTGTTTTTCAACTTGCCTGTGTTGGTGCGCGCGGCGTATCAGGGTTTTTTGCAGGTGCCGCAGGCGAGGCTGCAGTCGGCGCAGACGCTGGGTGCGGGGGCTTGGCAGCGGTTTTGTTTTGTGGAATGGCCGGTGCTGCGCCCTTGGTTGGCGGGCGGGGCTTGTTTGGTATTTTTGTATTGTTTTTCGGGTTTCGGACTGGCGTTGTTGCTCGGCGGCAGCCGTTATGCGACGGTTGAGGTGGAGATTTATCAGCTGGTGATGTATGAGCTGGATATGGCTCAGGCGTCGGTTTTGGTGTGGATGGTGTTGGGTGTGACGGCATTGGCGGGGCTGCTGTATGCGTATTTGAGCCGGCAAACGGCTTCTGATAAGGCGGTTCGTGCGTTGCTGCCCCATCGCCCGCAATCTTTGGGCGAACGTGTTTTGCTGGGTTTTTCTTTAATGGTCTTGCTGCTGTGTTGCCTGTTGCCTTTGGCGGCGGTGGTTTTTCTGGCGGCGTCGGCAGGCGGGTCTTGGGACGTGTTGTTGGAACAGGAAACCTTGTCGGCGGGATGGAATACGCTGCGGTTTTCGGGGATGGCGGTTTTGACGGCGGTCGTGCTGGGTGTGATGTATGCGGCGGTTGCGCGACGGGTGGCGTGGGTGCGCAGTTTGGTGTTCTTGCCGTTTATGGTTTCGCCTGTCTGCATTGCCGCCGGTATATTGCTGCTTTATCCGCAATGGACGGCATCGCTGCCTTTGTTGGTCGCCACTTATGCGCTGTTGGCGTATCCGTTTGTGGCAAAAGATGTGCTGGCGGCTTGGGACGATTTGCCTGAAGATTATGTGTCGTCTGCGCGCGGTATGGGGGCAAATGCTTTTCAGACGACCTTGTATGTGACCGCTCCATTATTGAAACCCGCCTTGCGACGCGGTCTGACTTTGGCGGCGGCAACCTGTATCGGCGAATTTGCCGCCACGCTGTTTTTGTCGCGTCCGGAATGGCAGACGCTGACTACTTTGATTTATTCGTATCTGGGCAGGGCAGGGGAGGACAATTATGCGCGGGCAATGGTGTTGACGACGGTTTTGATGCTGCTGTCGCTGATGGTGTTTTTGCTGCTGGACGAACGTGAAAAGACTTGATGTCCGCTTTTGAAATGTAGCATGATATTTATAGAGGTCGTCTTAAAACATTTCAGACGACCTCAAATCCATTTAGATTGTCAGCAATTCCATTCAAAAATAAAAAGATACGCGGCGAAACCATGCCCCGACATTTTTATTTTCATTCGCTATCCTTTACAATACCTTCCTTTATCTTTCATTCCAGCTTCCTTATGAACGAACACGTTTCCGTCCCATCCCCTGTCGGCGAAGACTACCTGCTCTTAGGTCAATACGCCGAACGCGCCTATCTCGAATACGCCATGAGCGTGGTCAAAGGCCGCGCGCTGCCTGAAGTTTCAGACGGCCAGAAGCCCGTGCAGCGGCGCATTTTGTTTGCCATGCGCGATATGGGTTTGACGGCGGGGGCGAAGCCGGTGAAATCGGCGCGCGTGGTCGGCGAGATTTTGGGTAAATACCACCCGCACGGCGACAGTTCCGCCTATGAAGCGATGGTGCGGATGGCGCAGGATTTTACCTTACGCTATCCCTTAATCGACGGTATCGGCAACTTCGGTTCGCGCGACGGCGACGGGGCGGCGGCGATGCGTTATACCGAGGCTCGGCTCACGCCGATTGCGGAATTGCTGTTGTCCGAAATCAATCAGGGGACGGTGGATTTCGTGCCGAACTACGACGGCGCGTTTGACGAACCGCTGCACCTGCCCGCCCGCCTGCCTATGGTGTTGCTCAACGGCGCGTCGGGCATCGCGGTGGGTATGGCGACCGAGATCCCGTCGCACAATTTGAACGAAGTCACGCAGGCGGCGATTGCGCTGTTGAAAAAGCCGACGCTGGAAACCGCCGACCTGATGCAATATATTCCCGCGCCCGATTTTGCCGGCGGCGGTCAAATCATCACGCCGGCGGACGAATTGCGCCGGATTTACGAAACCGGCAAAGGCAGCGTGCGCGTGCGTGCGCGTTATGAAATCGAGAAACTGGCGCGCGGACAATGGCGCGTGATTGTGACCGAGCTGCCGCCGAACGCCAACTCCGCCAAAATCCTTGCCGAAATCGAAGAACAGACCAACCCGAAACCGAAAGCAGGCAAAAAGCAGCTCAACCAAGATCAGCTCAACACCAAAAAGCTGATGCTGGATTTAATCGACCGCGTGCGCGACGAATCCAACGGCGAACATCCCGTGCGTCTGGTGTTCGAGCCGAAATCCAGCCGCATCGATACGGATACCTTCATCAACACGCTGATGGCGCAGACTTCGCTGGAAGGCAATGTGTCCATGAACTTGGTGATGATGGGGCTGGACAACCGCCCCGCGCAGAAAAACCTGAAAACGATTTTGCAGGAATGGCTGGATTTCCGCATCGTTACCGTAACACGTCGTCTGAAATTCCGTTTGAACCAAGTGGAAAAACGGTTGCACATCCTTGAAGGCCGTCTGAAAGTCTTTCTGCACATCGACGAAGTGATTAAAGTCATTCGTGAATCAGACGATCCGAAAGCCGACCTGATGGCGGCGTTCGGGCTGACCGAAATCCAAGCCGAAGACATTTTGGAAATCCGCCTGCGCCAGTTGGCGCGTTTGGAAGGTTTCAAACTCGAAAAAGAATTGAACGAATTACGCGAAGAACAAGGTCGTCTGAATATCCTTTTGGGCGACGAAAACGAAAAACGCAAGCTGATTATCAAAGAGATGCAGGCGGACATGAAGCAGTTCGGCGATGCGCGCCGCACGCTGGTGGAAGAAGCCGGACGCGCCGTGCTGACGCAAACCACCGCCGATGAACCCATTACGCTGATTCTGTCGGAAAAAGGCTGGATACGCAGCCGTGCCGGACACAACCTCGATTTGAGCCAAACCGCATTCAAAGAAGGCGACCGCCTCAAACAAACCCTCGAAGGCCGTACCGTTTTACCCGTCGTCATTCTTGACTCATTGGGCAGAACCTACACGCTCGATGCCGCCGAAATCCCTGGCGGACGCGGCGACGGCGTGCCGGTTTCATCGTTAATCGAGCTGCAAAACGGCGCCAAACCCGTTGCCATGCTTACCGGACAACCCGAACAGCACTACCTGCTCTCAGGCAGCGGCGGCTACGGCTTCATCGCCAAGCTGGGCGATATGGTCGGGCGCGTGAAAGCGGGCAAAGTGGTGATGACCGTGGACAGCGGCGAAACCGTCCTGCCGCCGATTGCGGTTTATGCCTCCTCGCTCATCAACCCCGACTGCAAAATCGTACTGGCCAGCAGCGACCACCGCCTCTTGGCGTTTTCCATCGGCGAACTCAAAGTCATGCCCAAAGGGCGCGGTTTGCAGTTGATGTCGCTGACCGACGGCGCATCGCTGGAACACGTCCTCGTAACCACGGCTGCGGAATTCATCGTTGAAACTGTCGGCAAGCGCGGTGCGGCGCATCAGGAAAAATTGCGCATTTGCGACATCGAGGGCAAACGTGGCAAAAAAGGGAAGGTCTTGGACATCTCAGGTCGTCTGAAAACCTTGTCCGCAGCTTCCGAATAAGCAACAGAGGAAACGATAACACATTGAAAACCTAGAAAACACGGTCGTTTTATGTTATGCTGACAAAATTAAAAAAATATTTACGACCGTCTGCGGAAATATTGCAGAACGATTTCAAAAACAGGTACTAATAATGATAAAAATAAACAAAAAGGGTTGCGGATATGAGTAAGTCCGGCTTTCAGGAACTGGGAAACCTGAGCGAGCGGATACCCGGTTTAATCAATATTGCCCGCATTGCCATCGTGCTGCCGCTGTTGGTCATGCATGCTTTCGGCGTTTACAGTAATGGCACCCATATCGGCATGTCATTCCCTCCCGTCGAATTTTACAGCTGGGCAGCGCTGTATTCTTTCCTCATCTTGTTATCCGTCGCCCGTCCAGACTGGCAATGGCAGACTTTGGATTTGCCCAATGCCAGTGCAGTCGTCGATATTTCGATGATGATGATACTGGTGTATATCGCCGGCGGAGTCGATTCGGGCTTCGGCATCCTTGTCCTTCCTTTCGTCGCGACGTCCTGCCTCCTCAGCTACGGGCATTACCCCATGCTGTACGCAGGCTACGCGTCTATGCTGTTCTTCTTCAATCTGCTGCTTGACGGCAGCATCCGCCTGCATCCGTTTGATTGGGATACGCAGCCCCTGATTACTACGGTCCTGCTCTGCGGCGCGTGTTACCTTGTCGCCATGCTGACTTCGTTCGCCGCCCGCTATCTGGAGCAGGCGACCGAATCTGCCAGCCGCCATCAGCTTGCCTACCGCCGCATCAGCGGGTTGAACCGCCTCGTCCTCAACCGCGTGCAGGAAGCTGTTATCGTCATCGACAGCACCCAGCGCGTCTGGCTTTTCAACAAACAGGCAAAAACCTATTTCCCCGGTTTGGTGGTTGACCAGCAGGAAGTCGTGTTCGGCGAATTGGTTACACGCTGGCAATATCATCCCGACAAACCGTTTGAAACCGATATCCACATCTTCCAACACGCCATGCACGTCCGCGCCGTCCCGCTGATTCAGGAACAGACGGAACTGCTCATGCTGTATGTCCGTTCGCTGCGCGAAGTCGCAGCAGAGGCCATGTCCACCAAGCTCACCTCGCTCGGACAGCTTACCGCGAACCTCGCCCACGAAATCCGCAATCCGATGTCCGCCATCCGTCATGCCAGCGATTTGCTGCAAGAAAGTGATGACGATGCCGAACCCGATCCCGTTAAAGCCAAGCTTTGCGGCATCATCGACAGCAACATCCAGCGCATCGACAAAATGTTGGAAGATATCTCCCTGCTCAACAAACGCGACAATATCAGCCGCGAGCCGATCAACCTGATGAAATTCTGGCTCGACTTCAAACAAGAGTTCACGCTCAACAATTCCGAAGCCATCGGCTGCCTGCGCATGAACATGGACGGCAACAACCTTACCGTCCTCGCTGATGTGATGCACATCCAACAAATCATGTGGAACCTCTGCAATAACGCATGGCGGCACAGCCGTCAGGACGAGAATGCGATTACCGTCCTGATCCGCCCCAGCGGCAGGATGCATATTTCCATCGTCGTTGCCGATAACGGCAAAGGCATTTCGCCCGAAGTCCGCAACCATCTCTTCGAGCCGTTCTACACCACGGAAAAACAGGGTACGGGATTGGGGTTGTACGTTGCCCGCGAACTGGCACACGCCAATATGGGTCAACTCCATTATCACCCCGAAATGAACGGATTCGAACTGATTTTACCGAGAGAACACAATGAGTAAGCTGCAAGACCCAGTATTGGTCGTCGACGACGAGGCCGACATCCGTGACTTGATGGAAATGACGCTGATGAAGATGGGACTGCGCGTGCAGACCGCCGTCGGTGTAGAAGATGCCAAAGACAAGCTCGACAACAACGACTATTCCCTCGTCTTGACCGATATGCGGATGCCCGACGGCTCCGGCCTCGAAGTCGTCCAATACATAGACGAACTCATGCTCGACACCCCCGTCGCCGTCATTACCGCTTTCGGTAATGCCGACCAGGCGGTCGAAGCCCTTAATGCGGGCGCGTTTGACTACCTGCAAAAGCCGATTACCCTTTCCCAACTTCGCTCGCTGGTTAAATCTGCCGTTTCTGTTTCCAACAGCACGGACGAAATTGCCCAGCCGCCAACCGAAAAACCGTCCGCGCCCGTCGCTGCCGCATTCAACAAGCCTAAAACCCCGCCCAAGCCACCCAAACGCGACTTGAGCGGTTCTGTCTCCGTACCCGAAAGCCTGCGTTCCATGAAAGAACGCTTTGCCACCGGCGAAATCGCCATGCGTGCGAACGAAGACGTTCCAGAATTGGGCGGCGAAGAAGATATGCCGCGGCTGCTCGGCAGTTCGCCCCAAATGGTCGAAGTCCGCCACCTAATCCGCCGCCTCGCCCGCAGCGGCGTGCCCGTTTATATTTCCGGCGAATCGGGTACCGGTAAAGAACAGGCTGCGCGTACCATCCACGAATTGTCCGATCGTGCTGACAAGCCTTTTATCGCGGTCAACTGTGGTGCGATTCCTGAAAACCTGATGGAAAGCGAATTTTTCGGCTATAAAAAAGGCAGCTTTACCGGCGCCGACCAAGACCGTCTCGGCTTTTTCCAACACGCCGACGGCGGAACGCTGTTCCTCGACGAAGTTGCCGATTTGCCGCTAGCCATGCAGGTCAAACTCCTGCGCGCCATCCAAGAAAAAGCCGTGCGCCGAATCGGTGATGCCCGCGAAACTTTCGTCGATGTCCGCATCATCTGCGCCACCCATAAAAACCTTGAAGCCCTTGTTGACAGCGGCGCATTCCGTCAAGACTTATATTACCGCCTCAACGTCGTTACCCTGCATATGCCGCCCCTGCGCGAAATGCGTGAAGACTTGGGGGCGCTGATTCTGTACCTGCTCTACAAACACCGCCACGGTACGCAAACCTACAAACTCAGCCCCAAAGCGCAAGAAGCCCTGCTGCATTACAGCTATCCCGGCAATTTCCGCGAACTCGAAAACATCCTTGAACGCGCCGTCGCCCTGACTGTCGGACAAGTTATCCAATTGGATGATTTGCAAATCCAAAACACGACGGCGCCCAAAAACGACCATCCAAACCTCAGTCTTGACGACATCGCCGATTCCGAAACACGAAAAGGCGAAACTTTGGATCACCAACCGCTTCCGCCGTTTGACCCGCGCACCATGCAGATTCAAGATTACCTTGACCAAATCGAGCGCGGCATTATCGAACAAGCGTTGCAGCAAACCCGTTACAACCGTACTCAAGCAGCCAAGCTTTTAGGCATCAGCTTCCGCTCCATGCGCTATCGTATGGAACGTTTGGACATCAATTAAGTTTGCATTTGTATTGTCTGCACGGTTAGGAAGCAAGCCCCGAATATGTGCTTCAAATCTCAAACCGCGTATCTGCCATTCAGTCGGATACGCGGTTTTTGGCGTTCGTTGTGTGCAGGGGTCGTCTGAAAATTTTCAGACGACCTCTTTGTTCAGGGCGTTTTGTGGATAAATGCCGGTAAATAAAATGATGGCGACAATCACACTTGTAATATTGTGTTGTAAAGCCGTCAGTCCGACGCTTTGCCTACCGCCGTCCATATCTGAGCAAACTATCAAAAAAACGCCGAAATCTTTATAATTCGGCACATATCCTATTTTTCAGACGACCTATCTCTGATAGCGCATCCTTTTGTGGATTAACTGTGGATAAGTTTGTCCTGACCCCTTTCCAGGAATACCTTATGATCCGTTTCGAACAAGTTTCCAAAACCTATCCCGGCGGTTTTGAAGCCCTGAAAAACGTCAGCTTCCAAATCAAAAAAGGCGAAATGATATTTATCGCCGGCCATTCCGGCTCCGGCAAGTCCACCATCCTGAAGCTGATTTCCGGTATTACCAAGCCCAGCAAAGGCAAAGTGTGGTTCAACAACCAAGACTTGGGCGAATTGAGCGACAACCAAATCGGCTTCATGCGCCAACATATCGGCATCGTGTTCCAAGACCACAAAATCCTCTATGACCGCAACGTCCTGCAAAACGTCATCCTGCCGCTGCGGATTATCGGTTATCAGCCGCGCAAAGCTGAAGAGCGCGCCCGCATCGCTATTGAAAAAGTCGGCTTGAAAGGCCGCGAATTGGACGATCCCGTAACCCTCTCAGGCGGCGAACAGCAACGCCTGTGTATCGCCCGCGCCGTCGTCCACCAACCCAGCCTCCTGATTGCCGACGAACCCTCCGCCAACCTCGACCGCGCCTACGCGCTCGACATCATGGAATTGTTCAAAACCTTCCACGAAGCAGGAACCACCGTCATCGTCGCCGCTCATGACGAAACCCTCATGGCAGACTACGGCCACCGCATCCTGCGCCTCTCGAAAGGACGACTCGCATGAGCATCATCCACTACGTCTCGCTGCACGTCGAATCCGCGCGCACTGCGCTTAAACAACTCCTGCGCCAACCCGTCGGTACGCTGCTCACCCTCCTGATGCTCGCCGTCGCCATGACTCTGCCGCTTTTCATGTATTTGGGCATTCAAAGCGGGCAAAGTGTTTTAGGCAAGCTCAACGAGTCGCCGCAAATCACCCTCTATATGGAAACCGATGCGTCCAAAGCCGATAGTGATACCGTCCGCAACCTGTTGGAACGTGATGCCCGCCTCAACAAAATCCGTTTCATCAGCAAGCAGGAAGGCTTGGAAGAGCTGCAATCCAACCTCGACCAAAACCTCGTTTCCATGCTCGACGGCAACCCCTTGCCCGACGCATTTATCGTAACGCCCGATCCTGCTACGCCGCCCGCACAAATGCAGGCGATTTATCAGGATATGGTCAAGCTGCCCATGGTCGAATCCGCCACCATGGACACCGAATGGGTGCAAACGCTGTATCAAATCAACGAGTTCATCCGTAAAATTTTATGGTTTCTTTCACTGACGCTGGGCATGGCGTTCGTCTTGGTCGCGCATAACACCATCCGTCTGCAAATCCTCAGCCGTAAAGAAGAAATCGAAATCACCAAGCTGCTCGGCGCGCCCGCATCGTTTATCCGCCGCCCCTTCCTCTACCAAGCCATGTGGCAGAGCATCTTCTCCGCCGCCGTCAGCTTGGGACTGTGCGGCTGGCTGCTCTCCGCCGTGCACCCGTTGGTAGATGCCATCTTCAAACCCTACGGTCTCAATATCGGCTGGCGTTTCTTCCATTTCAGCGAAGTTTCGCTGGTGTTCGGCTTCGTCATCGCCCTAGGCGTCTTCGGCGCATGGCTTGCCACCACGCAACATTTGTTGGGCTTTAGAGCCAAGAAATAAAATCATTGGATTGAAGTAAAGGCAAAAGGTCGTCTGAAACTCTAAAACAAGGTTTCAGACGACCTTTGATTGCCCGTCATTTATCGTATAAGGAAATAATATGCAGGGAAATCTACTACCACTCGACTATGACCTAAGTTTGAGCAAATTATTGAGAAGGATGGCGCAGATACTGTTCATCTTATCCTTGTGCTTGCCTGCCGTGAATGGAGCTATGGGTTTGCTAATTTGGTCGACAGGCTTATTTTTCTTGTGGCTTCCGTTGGGTTGGCCTACATTTGCCAATGTAATTTTTATTGTTTTATATATCAGATTGAATGATGAGAAAGAGATCTTGCCTTTGTTACCCTGTTTAATGTTAACCCTGATGATACCGGGGTCGATATTTGGGTTATCTGGTGTATTTGGTTGGGGATATGTGGTTTGGGTGATGTCGGGTATGCTTCTATGTGCAGATTGGCTGTGTAGCCTTATACCGCACAAACAGCGCCTGATTGTCAGATTGGCAATCATGGTTTGTTTGATATGGGCCGTCGGCTTAATAGGGCTTGGGCAGTATCAGCAAAACTCAAACGATCAGGATATCTTTGAAGATCTCTATTTCAGTGTGTTTTACAATCCGTTAGGTATTATGAGATAAGTTTCGTATCAGCATTGAAAAGACAAAAAACGGTTGCAACCATGTTTGAAGGCTTTTTGAGATTGAACGGTTTACGATGGAGTTCTGAATAACGCTGATTAGTCGATTTTTGATTTAAACTCTTTTTCGGCGCATGGCTTGCCACCACGCAGCATCTGCTGTGCTTTCGGGCAAAGAAATAAAAACATTTGATTGAAGCAAAGGTAAAAAGGTCATCTGAAACTCTAAAACAAGGTTTCAGACGACCTTTGATTGGTTGCCGTTTATCGTGTAAGGAAATAATATGCCGGGCAAGCTATTGCCACTCGACTATGACCTAGGTTTGAGAAAATCTTTAAGAAGGGTGGCGATCATACTGTTCATCTTATCCTTGTGTTTGCCCGCTGTAGACGGAGCGATAGGTTTGGTAATTTGGATGACAGGTTTGACTGTTTTTTGGTATCCGGCGAGCTGGCCTACATTTGCCAATGTGATTTTTTTTGTTTTATATATCAGATTGAGTGAAGAGAAAGAAACCTTACCTTGGTTACCCTGTTTAATGTTAATCCTGATGATACCGGGGTCGATATTTGTGTTGCCTGGTGTATTTGGTTGGGGATATGTAGTTTGGGTGATGTCGGGTATGCTTTTATGTGCAGATTGGCTGTGTAGCCTTATGCCGCACAAACAGCGCCTGATTGTCAGGTTGGCAATCATGGTTTGTCTGATATGGGCTGTCGGCTTAATCGGGATTGGATGGTACCAACAAAGCTTAAACGAGAATATCTTTGAAGGTCTCTATTTCAGTGTGTTTTACAATCCGTTAGGTGTGATGAGATGATCTTTTTATCAATAGTGAAAAGCCCAGAAACCGGTTGCAATCATGTTTAAAGGCTTTTTGAGATTGGACGGTTTATGATGGGGTTTTGATTAACGCTGATGAGTCGAATTTTGGTTTAAACTATTTGAAATCATAAGGTTGTTGGAATTGATTTTACCGTTTTGAATTTGAATGGTTAATGAATTGCTTAAATTGGGCGACAAATAGCTTGACAGCGTTTCCAAGTGTCTGTATAGTTCTACTTTCTGACGCGGGATGGAGCAGCATGGTAGCTCGTCGGGCTCATAACCCGAAGGTCGTAGGTTCGAATCCTGCTCCCGCAACCAAATTTTCAAACCCTCGGTTCTACCGAGGGTTTTTTCTTGGCTTGATTGCCGGGGTAAGTGAATCCCTATACCTTAAGAAGGTCGTCTGAAAACTTGATGTTCGGGTTTTCAGACGACCTTTTTGCGTCAATCATTTTCGTGGACGGAGTCCACGCTACGGCAATTGTGTTGTCAACAAAATTTGTAGCGTGGGCTTTGCCCGCGAACCACTCAAGATTTCAGGTGACCTGTCCGTTTTATAGTGGCTTAACTTTAAACCAGTACGGCGTTGCCTCGCCTTGTCGTACTATCTGTACTGTC
>JVVZ01000102.1:0-13218 GCA_001062585.1 Neisseria meningitidis | reverse complement strand
GCCTTGCCGTACTATCTGTACTGTCTGCGGCTTCGTCGCCTTGTCCTGATTTAAGTGAATCCACTATAAATAAACCTACTTCGGCGCTTTTCGCAAAAACGAATTTCAACGCAAAGCCCCTTGTTCATTGGCGACAGTATATATCAATAATGCCGATGCGCTTCTCCCTAACGCCATTTCCCCAACCGGCCAAACGTCTGGCAACAGGTCGTCTGAAAATACGAAACCCATTTTTCAGACGACCTGACTTTGCCAAAGCAATCGATTTTATGTAAACTGGAAACCTCTTGTCGGAGTGCTGCTTGTTCCCGCAAACAGCTGAGACCGCGCCAGCGGAATCCGTAGAACCTGTCGGGGTAATGCCTGCGTAGGAAACAAGCTGTCAAACGCCTGAAAAGGCTTCCGTTCCCTTTCCCGCATTTCCCGCCATTCGGTGGATTCCGCTCCCGTCTTATCTTTCGACTTCCCGATTGCACCATACTACAAAGGAATCCACCATGCCCCGTATCGCCATTCTCGGCGGCGGCCTTTGCGGCCGTCTGACTGCCTTACAACTTGCAGAACAAGGTTTATCGGTTGCCCTCTTTGACAAAGGCGGGCGCAAAGGCGAACACGCCGCCGCTTATGTTGCCGCCGCCATGCTCGCACCGGCTTCGGAGGTGGTCGAAGCCACGCCTGAAGTCATCAAACTGGGCAGGCAGAGTGTTCCGCTGTGGCACAACATCCGAGGTCGTCTGAAAACGCCGACCATGATGCAGGAAAACGGCAGCCTGATCGTGTGGCACGGGCAGGACAAGCCTTTATCTAGCGAGTTCGTCCGCCATCTCAAACGCGGCGGCGTAGCGGATGATGAAATCGTCCGTTGGCACGCCGACGATATCGCCGAACACGAACCACAGCTCGCAGAACGTTTTTCAGACGGCATCTACCTGCCGACCGAAGGCCAGCTCGACGGACGGCAAATCTTGTCTGCACTTGCCGACGCTTTGGACGGGCTGAACGTCCCTTGCCATTGGGAACACGAATGCGTCCCCGAAGACCTGCAAGCCCAATACGACTGGCTGATCGACTGCCGCGGTTACGGTGCAAAAACCGCGTGGAACCAATCCCCCGGACACACCAGCACCCTGCGCGGCATACGCGGCGAAGTGGCGCGGGTTTATACGCCCGAAATCACGCTCAACCGCCCCGTGCGCCTGCTCCACCCGCGTTATCCGCTCTACATCGCCCCGAAAGAAAACCACGTCTTCGTCATCGGCGCGACCCAAATCGAAAGCGAAAGCCAAGCCCCCGCCAGTGTACGTTCCGGATTGGAACTCTTGTCCGCACTCTATGCCGTCCATCCCGCCTTCGGCGAAGCCGACATCCTCGAAATCGCCACCGGCCTGCGCCCCACGCTCAACCATCACAACCCCGAAATCCGTTACAGCCGCGCCCGACGCCTGATTGAAATCAACGGCCTTTTCCGCCACGGCTTCATGATTTCCCCCGCCGTAACCGCCGCCGCCGTCAGATTGGCAGTGGCACTGTTTGACGGAAAAGACGCGCCCGAACGTGATGAAGAAAGCGGTTTGGCGTATATTGGAAAATAAGTTTGAGGTCGTCTGAAAACGCCGCGGCATAGGTTTTACAGCAAAGCGGCACACCCCGACACCAGCCTGTATGAATATAATACGACAAGGCGCGTCAACGCCGTATGGTCATCGATCTACCTATATTGCTCATCGACGAAAGGTTTCCAATGAATCTGAAATCCCTGTATTTACTGCCTGCGCTCTTACTCGCCCACTCCGCCGCCCTTGCCGCGCCCAAGATTTCAGACGACCCCAAACCGCGTTCTGCCGAAGAAATCATTTATTTCAAACAAAACGGCAAATTCGGTGCAAAAACCACAAGCGGCAAAATCATCGTCCCTGCGCAATACCACTGCGAATTTATGTGCGAACACGTCAAACACGGCGAAACCGCCGACGGCGAGTTGCTGTTTACCGACAACAGCCGAGAAGTCCGGGGCAAAGTTGCCTATTCGCCGTTTTTCCTGCATTCGCGGCAGGGCAAGTTTTTATATCAACCGATGATGTACGACTTGGCCGCAGACTATTTTTCAGAAGGCAAACGCCTCTATGTTTCAAAAGACGGCAAGGTCGGTTTTGCCGACCGCGCGGGAAACTTGGTCACGCCCGCCCAACACGATTGGGCAGGACAGTTTGAATATGGCTATGCCGCATTTTGCGACGACTGTCGAGAAGTGCGCGTGGACGAAGAACACACCGCCGTACAGGGTGGCACTTGGGGCATGATGGACGCACGCGGCAATACCGTTGCGCCCAGCGACACTCGTCGCGCCGCTTCCGACATCGAACGAAACGGCAAATTTTATCCGCACCCGTTTGCCTACACCGCTGCCAAACGCGATATTCTGCAACGCATCAACCGCTACAAAAACCTAATTGTCGGACTGGCAGCAGTTTCCTATTCGCCATACAAAACCGCCGAAGAACGCGCGGCCTACCGCTTTGAAATCGTGTCGCAGCCCGTGCAAGGCTATCCGTATTACGAAATCGTCCTGTTTGACGGCAAAGGCAACACCGTTGAAGGAGAACGTTTTCTCGCCGGCGCGGACGGCAAACGGCTCTTCGCCCTGCCTGTCGGAGAAGAAAAACCGCAGCTACTGGAAACCCACCTGCGCCACGCAATCCGCAGCACACTTGCCGAACAGCCCGAAAGACAGAAAAGCGGTCAGAACGACAATCCGTTTCGCTTGAAAGATTATCCCGAAGCAAAAGCCTTGTTGAAACGCAGGAAATGAGTTTCAGACGACCCCTATTGCTCCGTAAGAAATGAAAAAGGACACCCATGACCTTCCCGCCCCTAAAATCCCCGCTCAAATTCTACTCCGTCGTTCCCACCGCCGATTGGGTGGAGCGCATGGTCAAAGCAGGTGCAGACACGGTGCAACTGCGCTGCAAAACCCTGCACGGCGATGACTTAAAACGCGAAATCGCCCGCTGCGTCGCCGCCTGTCAGGGCAGCCGCACTCAGCTTTTCATCAACGACCACTGGCGCGAGGCGATAGAAGCAGGCACATACGGTGTGCATCTCGGACAGGAAGACATGGACACCGCCGACCTTGCCGCCATCGCCGCCGCCGGTTTGCGCTTGGGTTTGAGTACGCACTCCGTCGCCGAACTCGACCGCGCCCTGTCCGTACATCCCAGCTACGTCGCCAGCGGCGCGATTTTCCCGACCACGACCAAACAAATGCCCACCGCCCCGCAAGGCTTGGACAAACTGCGCGAATATGTAAAACAGGCAGGCGGCACGCCCGTCGTCGCCATCGGCGGCATCGATTTGAACAACGCCGAAGATGTATTGGCAACCGGCGTTTCCTCACTCGCCGTCGTCCGCGCCGTTACCGAAGCGGAAAATCCCGAAGCGGTGGTTAAAGCGTTTCAGGCTTTGTGGGATGAATAAGGTCGTCTGAAAGCCAAATTTCAGACGACCTGCTCAATTAGGATATTCGATTGCCGTCATTTCGGATGCCATACAGGCAGAAGCGGGCATAACGGCGTAAAAATAATCGGCGGATTCAGTTGTCCCAGCCTTCCACCACCAGTTTGCCAATCATATCTCCGCGTTCCAGCATCTCATGTGCGCGGCGCAGGTTGGCGGCATTGATGCCGTGCAGGACTTGGGTGGCGGTCGGGCGGATGATGCCTTCATCCACCAGCCGCGCGGTTTCGGCAAGGATTTCGCCCTGCCGTTCGATGTCTGCCGTTTCGCGCAGCGGGCGGGTAAACATAAATTCCCAATGCAGCGACAGGCTTTTGCCTTTGAGCGGGTTCACGTCCAGCGTTTCGGGGTCGTCAATCAGCGCGATTCTGCCTTGCGGGGCGATGAGTTCCACGATTTGCGGCAGATGGCGGTCGGTATGGTTGGTGGAAAAAACAAACGATGGCGCGCCGATATTTAACGCGGCAACCTGTTCCGCCATGTCTTCATGATGGTTGATGACGAAATCCGCCCCCAATTCCTTCACCCACGCGCGGCTTTCGGGGCGGGAGGCGGTGGCGATAACTTGGATGTCGGTCAGCTTTTTCAGCAACTGGATGGCAAGCGAGCCGACCCCGCCTGCACCGCCGATTAAGAGCAGCGCATTGGCGCCGCCTGCCACGGGTTTGTTGACGTCCAAGCGGTCGAACAGCGTTTCCCATGCGGTAATCGCCGTCAATGGCAGCGCGGCGGCTTGGGCAAAATCCAGCGAACGCGGCTTTTTGGCGGCAATGCGCGCGTCCACTGCTTGTAATTGAGCGTTCGAACCTTGGCGGTTGATGGCGCCCGCGTAATACACTTCGTCGCCGACTTTGAAATTCCGCACTTCGCTGCCGACTGCCTGAACGATGCCTGCCGCGTCGTAACCCAATACGCGGTACTGCCCTGCCGCAGGCGTATGCGCCGCCCGAACTTTCACATCGACAGGATTGACTGAAACCGCCTGCACGGCAACCAAAATATCGTGCGGCTGCAGTTCGGGTTCGGGCATTTCGATGTCGAGCAGGGCTTCAGGGTTGAAAACGGGCAAAGGGCGGTTGAAACCGATGGCTTTCATGATGTTCTCCTGTTAGGTCGTCTGAAAGCGTGTATCATGCGCCTGAAGCATACCATTAACAAGAACGCACTTGTTTTTCAGATAGTTACATAAAGGATACCACCATGCCCCGCACACCGCACCCAAGCTACGACTGCGCCGAAGGCTGCTCGGTGGAAGCCGCGCTTTCCATCATCGGCGGCAAATGGAAAGGCACGATACTCTACCGCCTGCACACGGACGGCACGCTGCGCTTCAACCAAATCCGCCGCATCCTGCCCGATGTGTCGCAACGCACGCTGACCGCCCAACTGCGCGCATTGGAGGCCGACGGCATCATTTTGCGTACTGTGTATCCCGAAGTCCCGCCACGAGTGGAATACCGCCTGACCGACTACGGCAAAACGCTTGCCCCCGTGCTGACGGCATTGAAGGAATGGGGCGACGGGTTCAAGCAAGGGCAGGCGCATCGCGAATAAAGAAACTTACCTACGAAATATCGAGAAACCATGAACATCATCTTAAACGGCGAACCCGCCGAACTTCACGGCACAACCGTTGCCGACCTCATCGCCCAAACCGCGCCGAAAAAGCCTTTTGCCGTCGCGGTGAATACCGGATTCGTCGCCAAAGGCGCGTATGCGGAAACGGTTTTGAACGAAAACGACAAAGTCGATATCGTGCGCCCCGTAGTTGGCGGATAAGCGGTTTTATTGTGCGTATATCTCTGTTATTTGTTTAATGATTAGAAAAGGAAAAGAAATGTTTATTGTATCGTTGGAATATATGAAAGATTTGAGTGAGGTTGAAACCTACCTGTCCGAGCATATTGCGTATCTCGAACGGTATTATCAAGAGGGTGTATTTGTTATGTCTGGACGCAAACAGCCGCGGACAGGCGGCGTTATCCTGATGAAAGCATTAGGCAAGGAACAGGTAGAAAAGTTAATTGCAGAAGACCCGTTTCACCGAGAAGGCGTAGCGAAATACACGATTACCGAGTTTATTCCGACTAAGGTCGCCGAAGGACTTGAAAACTATTTGGAAACTATCTGAACCGATTTTTCAGAAGGCTCTTGCCCAAAAAATAATATACAAAGGAACCTATCATGCTCACCCTATACGGAGAAACTTTCCCTTCACGGCTGCTGCTCGGTACGGCTGCCTATCCGACCCCTGAAATCCTCAAACAATCCGTCCAAACCGCCCGGCCCGCGATGATTACCGTCTCGCTGCGCCGTGCGGGAAGCGGCGGCGAGGCGCACGGTCAGGGGTTTTGGTCGCTTTTGGAAGAAATCGGTATCCCGGTGCTGCCGAACACAGCAGGCTGCCAAAGCGTGCAGGAAGCGGTAACGACGGCGCAGATGGCGCGTGAAGTGTTTGAAACCGATTGGATCAAACTCGAACTCATCGGCGACGACGACACGTTGCAGCCAGATGTGTTCCAGCTTGTCGAAGCGGCGGAAATCCTGATTAAAGACGGCTTCAAAGTGCTGCCTTATTGCACCGAAGACCTGATTGCCTGCCGCCGCCTGCTTGACGCGGGCTGTCAGGCGCTGATGCCGTGGGCGGCGCCGATCGGCACGGGTTTGGGCGCGGTTCACGCCTATGCGCTGAAGGTCCTGCGCGAACGCCTGCCCGACACGCCGCTGATTATCGACGCGGGCTTGGGTTTGCCTTCGCAGGCGGCGCAAGTGATGGAATGGGGTTTTGACGGCGTATTGCTGAACACCGCCGTTTCTCGCAGCGGCGACCCCGTCAACATGGCGCGCGCCTTCGCACTCGCCGTCGAATCCGGACGGCTGGCATTTGAAGCCGAACCGGTCGAAGCGCGTACCAAAGCGCAAGCCAGTACGCCGACCGTAGGGCAGCCGTTTTGGCATTCGGCGGAATATTGACGAATAGCGTGTTGCAGGTATGTGAAAAGGTCGTCTGAAAAAGTTTTCAGACGACCTTTTGTCCTTTGCCGAACCCTTTTAATCGGACAATTCCGCTTTCGATTCTTTATCTGCTTTCGCCGACCAATAAGATGCGAGCAGCGAGCCAGAAATGTTGTGCCACACGCTAAACAGCGCGCTGGGTACGGCGACGACAGGGGCTGCGGCAAAATGCGCGGCCGCCAATGCCGCACCCAAACCGGAATTCTGCATACCGACTTCGATGGCGAGCGTTTTTTGCGCATCGTACGGCAGCTTGCAGATTTTGGCTGCAAAGAAGCCGAGCAGGTAGCCGATGCCGTTGTGCAATACCACGACACCGAAAATCAACAGCCCGCTCTCAATAATTTTGCCTTTGCTCGCGCCGACGACCTCACCGATAATCAGCACAATGGCAACCACAGAAACCAAAGGCAAGGCAGCTGCAGCGCGTTCGGTCTGTTTGCGGAATAGGGTATGTGCAACCACGCCGAGCGCGATGGGCAGCAACACCATTTGAACAATGGAAACAAACATCGCCTGCGCATTGATGTCGAGCATTTCACCTGCCAAAAGCAGGAAAATAGCAGGCGTCAGCAGCGGAGCCAGCAAGGTGGAAGCCGATGTAACTGCGACGGACAAGGCAACGTTGCCGCGCGCCAAAAAAGTCATCACATTGGAGGCCGTACCACCCGGACAGCAGCCGACCAAAATCACGCCCACGGCAACTTCAGCAGGCAAATTTAACAACTTGACCAAAAAATAGGCAGTCAGCGGCATAATGATAAACTGCGCTGCCACGCCGATAAGGACGGCTTTTGGATGACTGGCGACAATTTTAAAATCTGACGGCGTCAGCGTCAGCCCCATGCCGAACATAATGATGCCCAAAAGCCAAGTGATGTAAGGCAGTACCCACTTGAACAATTCGGGATCGAAGAAAGCAACGGCGGCGCACAATGCCGCCCAAAATGAGAAGGTTTTGCCGACAAAGTGGCTGATTCGTGCAATAGTGTTCATAAATAGTATGTGCGGTACGGTTGATAAGATTATTGATAAGGAGAACAGTGAAATAAAGCAACACACAAACATCAAAATCTGTTTGGCCGTTGATATTTGTTTCACATCCGTCTAAACGCGAAGCATACACGGCTTTGTAACGGGATGTAAAGAAAAGGTCGTCTGAAAGCATTTCAGACGACCTTTAAGCCATTCTACCCTCACTCAAACAACCTGCCCTGCGCCAGCAACGCCTTCACGGGTGCGAAATCGCGGCGGTGTTCGGGCAGCACGCCGTATTTTTGCAGGGCGGCGAGGTGTTGCGCCGTGCCGTAGCCTTTGTGTTTGTCGAAACCGTATTGCGGATAACGTTCCGCCAACGCATACATCTCGGCATCGCGCGCGGTCTTCGCCAAAACGGAAGCCGCCGAAATTTCCATGATTTTGCTGTCGCCTTTGACCACCGCTTCGGCATCCACGCCAAGGGCCTTCGGCACTCTGTTACCATCGATAAACACCTTATCGGGCTTGATCGCCACCCCGTGTACGGCGCGGCTCATTGCCAACATTGTGGCATGAAGGATATTCAGCTCGAAAATTTCTTGCGGATCGGCTTGCGCGACACACCATGCCAGCGCCTGTTCTTTAATCAAGACCGCCAACGTATCGCGCTTTTTTTCGCTGAGTTTTTTAGAGTCGGTCAAACCGGGCAAATGGTAAGACGGCGGTAGGATAACGGCGGCGGCAAACACGCTGCCGACCAAAGGCCCCCGCCCTGCCTCGTCAACGCCGGCAATCAGAAAAGAATTTGTCATCGTTGTTTGAAAATAGAAAAATGGACATTATTTAAACTAAGGAGCAGCCGAAACGGAACACCTATCCCGCCAGCCGCCTAACCACTATATTTAACGCAATAATCGCCGCAGCCTGTTTAGGTTTGCGCCACGATATCCTCGTGCAGCGCCTCACAATGATAGGCGGCATCGGAAAATTTTACCTTGTTTGAAATAAGTTGATTCGTTATAACTGGCTGCATAGTATAATCAAAACCTTTGCCATATACCGAAATAAAGATGAAACCGATTTTTTACCGACTGATTTTGGCTTTCGGGCTGGGAAGCGCCGCCCTCTCCGCACAAGCCAGCTATATCTGCAAAGTGGACGGCAACGCAGTATTTACCGAGAAAAAAATCGGCAACGATTGCACCGAATCCCATACGGACGGCACTGCAAACGTCAGCCCTGAAGAAGCCGGCAGGGCCGTACCCGAGCGGGTCGACCTGAAAGAAGCCCTCGGGGAAGCCGCTCCCGAGCCGGGCGACATCAAAGTCTTGCCGCGCACGACGGGCGGCAGCGTAACCAACACGGCAGAAGCCGCCAATCCCCGTTTGGACATCAAATTGCGCAACGGCAAGCTTGGCGAAGCGACTTCCGTCGGCGACCTGAAAGCAGCCAAAGCCCGCGCCGCCGAGTTGAACCGCAAAGCCAAAATCCTGCCCGCACCCATCCTGCCAGCATCCAAACCCAAGCCGCAACTGACCCGCAAGCAAATCTTGGAAAACGAAGTCCGCAACGAACAAGTGGCTTTGGTCAGGGCGCAGGCGCAACTGAATGTCGCCAAGAAAAAAGGCGATCAGGCAAAAATCAGCCGTCTGACCCAAGCCGTCAACGACCGTCAGGCAAATATCCGCGCCATTGAAAGCGAAATGAAACGCTAAACGGACAACGGTTCGGAAAGTTTTTAATCCAAGCTTTCCGAACCATTTTCAATTGAAATCCATCATGCAGCCCATCCCCGACAACATCATCAAATTCCTACACGCCAACCATGTGATCAGCATTGCAGCAGCCGCAGACGGCGAAATTTGGAGCGCCTGCTGCTTTTATGTGCCCGATGAAGCGCAAGCAAGGCTGATTGTCCTGACTTCGGCACGTTCCAAACACGGCAGCCTGATGCTGAAAAATCCGAACATCGCCGGAACCATCGCAGGTCAGCCGGAAAATATCGCCAAAATCAACGGCATACAGCTGACGGCCAGCGCGCAACTGCTGACTGACGAAACAGAGAAAAAAGCAGCGCTCGCCCTCTATTACAAAGCCCATCCGCTTGCCCGCGCGATGAAAAGCGATGTTTGGTCGTTGCGCTTGGAAAACGTGAAATTTACGGACAACAAACTGGTTTTCGCCCAAAAAACCCTTTGGCAGCGCGAAGCCCAAAACGCCTGAATCATTAAACCCTTGGCGATTGGTTTCAACGTTGATGGGTTAAACCCAATACCCCAAGATAAAGGTTTTCAGACGACCCCTGCATACAAAGGTCGTCTGAAAAACAGTGCCCAATCAAAAATCCTGAAACCGGCAAACGGATTTCAGGATTTTTGATATTCGGATCATCTGAACACAAAAAAAGCGGCAGCCATGCCCTACCGCCCTTTCCTATCCGAAATCTCAATATCTCGCCATCGTCCCATCCACCTGCAAAGCCCAAGCATCAATCCCGCCTTGCAGGTTAAACAGATTTTCAAAACCCGCGTCCGCCAGATACATCGCCGTATGCAGGCTGCGGATGCCGTGGTGGCAGTAAACGACAATCGGCAAATCGTCGTCGGGCAGCTCGTTTTGGCGCAGCGGAATCAGGTTCATCGGGATATGGATGGCGTCAGGCAGGACGCAGACGGCGGTTTCCTCGTCGGTGCGCACGTCCAGCAGATGGAACGCGCGGCCTTCTTTCTGCCATTGTTGCAGTTGCAGCGGAGTGAGTTGCGGGATCGTCATGATGTTGTGTGTGTGAAATGATGGAAACGATGAAAGGTCGTCTGAAAACGTTTCGCCATGTCCGGCTGGTTTTCAGACGACCTTTGATTTCAAAAAAGTTTAAAAATCGAAATCGCCGAAAGGACGGTTTTCTTTATCGTCCAAATGCGCGACCAGCGTGTCGAACAAGACTTTTTCTTCAAATTCGCCGCCCTTGCGCGTAATCAGCAGCGCGCGCTGTACCGGCCGGCGGCCGACGATGACCGCCATGCGGCCGCCGTCTTTCAACTGTTCTTTCAATACGTCAGGCACGCGGTCCACCGCGCCGCCGACGTAAACCGCATCAAACGGTGCGCCCGCGGAAGGCTCGGTCAGCCCGTTGTTTTGCACATAATCGATATTGTCCAAAGCCAAGCCGTCCAACACTGCTTTGGCGCGGTTTTGCTGCTCGGCATCGAGGTCGTCTGAAACCACTTTGCCCGCCAGTTTCGCCAAAAGCGCGGTCGCATAGCCCGAACCCGTGCCGATTTCCAAAACCGTATCGGTTTGCGTCAGTTTCAAACCCTGCGCCAACCGCGCTACGATTTTCGGCTCGAGCATCTTATGTCCGTTGGCAAGCGGCAGCTCCATGTCGGCATACGCCAAACCCTGCAAAGACTCGTTCACGAAACGCTCGCGCGGAATTTCCTCCAACGCGTCCAAAACGTCAAAATCCAATACATCCCACGGACGGATTTGCTGTTCGACCATATTGAACCGCGCTTTTTCAAAATCCATTTTGTGCTCCGTTAAATAATTGTTTTAGCAATGGCAGACATTATAAAACCACACTCCCGCCGCGCCAACTTCAGCGCGCGCCGCCCACCCGTTTTTTCAGTCTCAAGCCGCCTGACGCGAAGCCTTAAACCGCTTCTCCAAAATCTTCGCCAGTTCGCCCAAATACAAAGCATCCGTTTCATCAAACTGCGCCAAATGCTCGCTGTCCACGTCCAACACGCCGATACAGCGGTCGTCTGAAAACAGCGGAACCACAATTTCCGAACGCGACAAAGACGAACAGGCAATATGGTCGGGATGCGCGTTCACATCCTCGACGACCATCGTCTCGCCCTTCGCCCAAGCCTGACCGCACACCCCGCGCCCGAACGGAATCCGCGTACACGCCAAAGGCCCCTGAAACGGCGCCAAAACTAATTCGTCCGTACGCGTATCGACCAAATAAAAACCCACCCAAAACCAGCCGAACGCCTCCTTCAAAACCGCCGCCGTGTTCGCCAAATTCGCCACCCAATCCGTCTCGTCCGCCACCACAGACTCAATCTGCGGCAACACCTCCCGATAAAGCGCGGCCTTGTCCGAAGCCGAAAAATGAAGCGCGTGCATAGCCATGTCCTATATATGTGTATATCAAGCAGTTATTATAAAACAGGTCGTCTGAAACAGCATTTCAGACGACCCCGGGCATCCCGTTTCAAGTTGCGAACCCGTCGCATATCCACTAAACTTCACGTTACATCACGCTACACACAGCGTACAGCCAAAGAAACACAACACGGAGCAAAAAAGATGTATCACCAAATCGGAATGTGGGATCAAAAATGGGTCATCGGCAACTGGAAAATGAACGGCCGACTCCAAAACAACAACGCACTCATGCACCGCTTCCGCATCATGCCCACCGCCGAACGCGTCCTCATCGGCCTCGCCGCCCCGACCGTTTACCTGTTGCAACTGCACAACGCCATGCAGATTGTCCTCAACAACCGCATCCTCACCTGCGCCCAAGACGTCAGCCGCTTTCCCAACAACGGTGCCTACACAGGCGAAGTTTCCGCAGAAATGCTCGCCGACATCGGCACAGACATCGTCCTCATCGGACACTCCGAACGAAGCCTCTATTTCGGCGAGAAAAACGAAATCCAACGCCGCAAAATGGAAAACGTCCTCAACGTAGGCCTCATTCCCCTATTGTGCGTCGGCGAAAGCCTCGAAGAGCGCGAAGCCGGCAAAGAACACGAAGTCATCGCCCACCAACTCTCCGTATTGCATGGACTGAACACCAAAAACATCGCCGTCGCCTACGAACCGGTATGGGCAATCGGCACCGGCAAAGTCGCCACCGTAGAACAAATTGCCGACATGCACGCATTCATCTACAAAGAAATCTTGTCTTTGTGCGGAAGCGATGTTAAAATCCGCGTTCTTTACGGCGGAAGTGTGAAAGCAGACAATGCAGCCGACATCTTCGCAGTACCTCATGTAGACGGCGCATTGGTTGGCGGCGCGTCATTATCATATGACTCATTTACCGCCATCATCAACGCAGCGCAAGCCTCGTAGAAAACATATGGAAGCCTTTAAAACCCTTATCTGGATTATTAATATTATTTCCGCTTTGTCGGTGGTTGTGTTAGTATTGCTGCAACACGGCAAAGGCGCGGACGCAGGCGCGACCTTCGGGTCAGGTAGCGGCAGCGCGCAGGGCGTATTCGGTTCCGCAGGCAACGCAAACTTCCTGAGCCGCGCAACCGCCATCGCAGCGACTTTCTTCTTCGCAACCTGCATGGCAATGGTTTATATCCATACCCATACAAACAAACACGGTTTGGACTTCAGCAATGTGAAACAAACCCAGCAGGCTCCGAAACCTGCCGCTCCCGCTGAAAACCAACCCGCACCTGCTGCACCCGCTCCTCAGCAGCAGAAATAAAAGTTTTCAAAATGCCGACATGGTGAAATTGGTAGACACGCTATCTTGAGGGGGTAGTGGCCGTAGGCTGTGCGAGTTCAAATCTCGCTGTCGGCACCAAAATAAGAAACCGCTTAGAATTAAAAATCTAAGCGGTTTCTCTTTTCTGTCCAACGCATCGGATAAAAAGAAAAACCGCTTACTATAGTGGATTAAATTTATAGTGGATTAAATTTAAATCAGGACAAGGCGACGAAGCCACAGACAGTACA